>JANXSA010000351.1 GCA_025352915.1 Rhodospirillales bacterium
TTTAAGGGTCCAGGGGGCTTGGCCCCCTGGCGGGTCTGGGCGGAGCCCAGCCTTGCTCATGAGATATGAGCCCGCGACGATTTCGTGTATGCGGGCGCCAGCGTTGGCAATTATGCAGAAACGCATAGTCGTATAGAATGTTGCCATGCCGATGGCCCCAAGCAAACCCAAGCTGCTGATTGTCGAGGACGACGAGGGATTGTGCAGCCAGTACCGCTGGGCATTCCCCGACTACGCGCTGCTGTTCGCCCATGCCCGGCCCCAGGCACTGGCCCTGGCGCACAAGGAACAGCCGCCGGTCGCCATCATGGATCTCGGCCTGCCGCCCGACCCCGACGGGGTCAGCGAGGGCTTTGCCACGCTGGAAGCCCTGGCACGCCAGAATCCTGACATGAAGGTGATCGTCGCCACCTCGCATGGCGACCGCACCCACGCGCTGCGCGCCATCGGCAACGGCGCCTATGATTTCTGCGAGAAGCCGGCCGATATCGACCTGTTGCAGACCATCGTCGCCCGCGCCTTGCGCCTGCGCGACCTCGAGGACGAAAACCGCCGCCTGGCCGCCGGCACCGGCACCTCCTCGCCGATCAAGCGCATCGTGACCGCCAACGAGAGCATGTTGAAGGTCTGCCGCACCGTCGAGAAGCTGGCCACCGCCAATGTCGCCGTGCTGCTGCTGGGCGAAAGCGGCACCGGCAAGGAGGCGCTGGCCCGCGCCCTGCATGACCTCGGCCCGCGCGCCCGCGGCCCCTTCGTCGCCATCAATTGCGGCGCGATTCCGGAGAACCTGCTGGAATCCGAGCTGTTCGGCTACGAGCGCGGCGCCTTCACCGGCGCGGTCAAGCAGACCATCGGCAAGATCGAGGCCGCCACCAAGGGCACGCTCTTCCTCGACGAAATCGGCGACCTGCCGTATCAGCTCCAGGTCAAGCTGCTGCGCTTCCTGCAGGAACAGGTCATCGAGCGCGTCGGCGGCCGCACCCCGATCTCCGTCGACGTGCGCGTGGTCTCGGCCACCAACATGCCGTTGGAGGAACAGGTCTCCGGCGGCCGCTTCCGCAGCGACCTGTTCTACCGGCTGAACTCGGTCACCGTGCGCATCCCGCCGCTGCGCGAGCGCCCGGGCGATGCCGGCCTGCTGGCCCGGTTTTTCCTCGCCCGTTTCAACCATGAATTCGGCCGCAACCTGCGCGGCTTTGCCGACACCGCGATGGCCGCGATCAACCTGCATCCCTGGCCCGGCAATGTGCGCGAGCTGGAAAACCGCATGAAGCGGGCCGTGGTGATGGGCGAGGGCCGGCTGATCGAGGCGATCGACCTCGAACTTGAACCGGTCGAGCCCGACGCGGACGACCTCGACCTGCGCGCCGCCCGCAACCGGGCCGAGCTTGAGGTGCTGCAAAAGGCGATCGCGCGCAGCCGCGGCCGGCTCGCCCATGCCGCCAAGCTGCTCGGCATCAGCCGCCCCACCCTCTACACGCTGCTCGAGGCGCACGGCCTCAGCGTCGACAGCGTGAACAGCGCGCACGCCGATCCCGAAGCCAGCGCGCAGAACGACAGCGCGCCTCTGCACAACATGGACTGACCCGGCATGTTCAAGAAAATCTTCGTCGCCCTCGTGGTGCTGGCCCTGCTCGTCGGCGGCGGCGGCGTCGCCTGGTTCAAGTTCATGCGCCCGATCGATCCCTTTTCCGCGGCCAAGGCGGCGATGGACAAGGGCGACCTGCGCGCCGCCCAGATCGAGCTGCGCAATACCGTGCGCAGCGACCCGAACAACGCCGAGGCACATTTCCGCCTCGGTGTGATCCAGCTGCGCATCGGCGACCCGGTCTCCAGCGAACGCAGCCTGCGCCAGGCGCGCGACAACGGCTTCGACCCGCGCCCGATCATCCCGCTGCTGGCCCAGACCTACATGGCCCAGGGCAAGTTCAAGGAGCTGCTGCGCGACTTCCCGGTATCGTCCGTCTCCCCGGACCAGGCGGCGGGGATGCTGGTGATGCGCGGCACCTCGCACATGCAGCTCGGCGAGATGGACCCGGCCTACGAAGCCTTCATCGAAGCCGAAAAGGCCGCACCCGCGGCGATCGAGCCGCTGATCGCCACCGCGCGCGTACTGATCGCCCGGCGCGACTTCCCCGGCTCCGAGGCGCGCGTCGATCGCGCCCTGACGCTGAACGCCAAGTCGGCCGAGGCGCTGGTGCTCAAAGCCCAGTTGCTCAACCTGCGCGGCGACCGCCGCAACGCGCTCTCGGCCCTCGATTCCGCCGTCATCCAGGCCCCCGCCATGCTCGCTGCCCGGCTGGAGCGCGCCAACCTGCTGGTCGCACTCGGCGACGATGCCAAGGCAAAGGACGACGTCAACACCGTCCTGCGCATGGAACCGCGCAGCGCCGGCGGCATCTATCTCCAAGCCGTGCTGGCTGCCCGCGCGCGCGAATTCCCCGCCGCCGACGCCGCCCTCACCCAGATCTCCAACCTGCTGCCGCGCTTCCCGCGCGGCTATTACTTCCTCGGCGTGGTCAAGTTCCAGCTCGGCCAGGCCGAACAGGCGCTCGACGCCGCCACCAAGTTCTTCACCCGCAACCCAACCGACCTGGACGGCATCAAGCTGCTCGCCCGCATCCATTCGTCCGGACAGCGGCCGGCCGAGGCGATCACACTGATCACCAGGGGGATCGGCGACGGCGTCGTCGCCGATGCCGACCTGCTCGACGTGCTAGCCCGCGCCTACGCCCAGGACGGCCAGCGCCAGAAGGCGCTCACCACCTTCGAACAGGCGGTCAAGCTTGCCCCGGACAACGCCGACATCGTCACCCGCCTCGCCGCCATGCGCCTCGGCATGGGCGACGCCGCGGGTGCGGCCAAGGACCTCGAAACCTCGCTCGAGATCGCCCCGAACAAGGTCGAATCCAACGAAGCCCTGGTTGTCGCCGCCCTGACCGCCGGCGACGTGGATCACGCCGCCGCAGCCCTGCAACGCGCCAAGCAGGCCGGGCTCAAAAGCGAGAACATCGCGGTGCTTGAAGGCCTGGTGCTGGCCGGCCAGCTGCGCTTCGACGCAGCCCGCGCGGCCTACATCAACGCGTTGCGCGACTATCCCGGCTCGCTGCGCGCCCGCTTCAACCTCGCCCGGCTCGCCATGATGCAGGGCCAAGGCCCCGATGCCGAACAGTACCTGATCGAAATCCTGCGCCAGGAACCGGCCAACGAACAGGCGCTCAGCACCCTGGTCAACCTCTACCTCGCCGATGGCCGCGCCGCCCGCGCGATCACCTTCGCCGAGGCCGGACGCGCCGCCGCCCCTGCCAACCACCCGCTGATCGCCATGCTCGCCGACCTCTACATCCGCACCAACGAGCCCAAGAAGGCGCTCGACATGATCGAGGCGCTGCAAAAGGAACTCGCCACCCCCTCGCCGCCGCTGATCCTCGCCCGCGCCCGCGCCCAGGTCGCACTCGGCATGCTGCGCGAGGCCCAGGAAGGCTTCCGCCTCATCCTCGCCACCAATCCCAACGACACCGGCGCCCGCCGCGCGCTGGTCGACATCATGCTGCGCGACAACAGCGCCGACTCCGCCCGCGCCCTGCTGCGCGACGGCCTGGCCGCCACCCCCGGCAATGCCGCCCTGCTGCAAACCCTGGTCGCCATCGACCTGCGCGAGGGCGGCCCGGAAAAAGCGCTGGCAACCCTGGCCGAACTGCGCCGCGATACCCGCAACGCCCGCGGCACAAGCGGCCTCAAGGGCGACATCCTGATGACCACCAACCGCTTCACCGAGGCGGCGGCGGCCTATGTCGAAGACTTCCAGGCCGGCACCCGCCCGGACATCGTGCTGCGCGCCTTCGCCGCTCTCAATTCAGCCGGCCGCCCCGCCGAGGCCGCCCGCCTGCTCACCGAGTGGCTGGAAACATCGCCCAACGACATCAACGCCCGCCTCGCCCTGATCTCCCACGAACTCTCCACCAAGCGTTACCCCGAGGCCGAGAAACTGCTCAACGACCTGCTGGAAAAGGATCCCATCAACGCCATCGGCCTCAACAACCTCGCCTGGCTCTACCACCTCAAGAACGATCCCCGCGCCCGCCTCACCGCGCACCGCGCCTGGCTGCTCGCCCCCTCGGCGCAGATCTCCGACACCTTCGGCTGGATCCTGACCGCCCAGGGCGAGGCCGCCAGCGCCCTGCCCCTGCTGCGCCAGGCCGCGCGCGAACTGCCCGCTGAGCCCACCGTCCAATACCACCTCGCCGTAGCCCTGAGCGAAACCGGCAACCGCGACGAGGCCGTGACCGTCCTGCGCCCGCTGCTCGCCGCCACCGTCACCTTCGACGAAAAAGACGACGCCGCCCGCCTGATGGAAAAGCTCGGCCGCCGCTAAAAACCCCGTGCCGCCGCCGCTCCGCCTGCTCACCTTCACCACGCTGTTCCCCAACAGCGCCCAGCCCAACCACGGCATCTTCGTCGAAAACCGCCTGCGCCATCTCCTCGCCGACACCCAAGGCGAGATCGAATCCATCGTCCTCGCCCCCACCTGGTGGTTCCCCACCACCTCCCCCCGCTTCGGCATCTGGAGCACCTACGCCCGCATCCCCCGCCAAGAACAGCGCCACGGCCTCACCATCCACCACCCCCGCGCCCTCACCCTGCCCAAGCTCGGCATGTACACCGCCCCCTACGCCCTCTACCGCGCCGCCGCCCGCCACATCCGCGCCCACCGCCTCGAATTCGACGCCATCGACGCCCACTACCTCTACCCCGACGGCGTCGCCGCCCTCTTCCTGGCCCGCGAATTCGCCAAGCCCCTCGCCATCACCGCCCGCGGCTCCGACATCACCGAACTCCCCGACCACACCATCCCCCGCCGCCAGATCCAACGCGCCATCGCAGGCGCCGACGCCCTGATCGCCGTCAGCGCCGGCCTCAAATCCCGCCTCCTCGAACTCGGCGCCCCCGACGAAAAAGTCACCGTCCTGCGCAACGGCATCGACACCACCCAATTCCGCCCACCCCCCTCCCGCGAAGCCACCCGCGCAAAACTCGGCTTCACCCGCCCCACCCTGATCTCCGTCGGCGGCCTGATCCCGCGCAAACGCCACCACCTCACCATCGACGCCCTCACCCACCTCCCCGGCTGGGACCTCGTCCTGGTCGGCGCCGGCCCTGAACACGCGTCCCTCGCCGCCCGCGCCGCCCAGCTTGGCCTCTCCAACCGCGTCCGCCTCCTCGGCCCCCGCCCGCACGCCGAACTGCCCGCCTATTACGCCGCCGCCGACGCCTCAGTCCTCGCCTCCTCGCGCGAAGGCTGGGCCAACGTGCTCCTGGAATCCATGGCCTGCGGCACCCCCGTCATCGCCAGCCGCATCCCCGGCAACCCCGAAGTTGTGCAATCCCGCGAAGCCGGCCTGATCACGCGCGAAAACACCGCCGAAGCCATCGCCGAAGCCGTCCGCGACCTCTTCGCCACCCCCCCGGACCGCGCCGCCACCCGCCGATACGCCGAAGCCTTCGGCTGGCAGGAAACCAGCGCCGGACAGCTCGCGCTGTTTCGTCGCATCACCGGCAGGTAGACAAGGAGCAGAAAGGACTTCTTTTTGTGAACAAAAAGAAGCAAAAAAACTTCATCCACAAGAAAGGCAGGATGTCATCAACTCACTTGAACGCCAGCTGTCTCGCCACACCTGGCCCCATCAACCCCGTCATTGCGAGCCCTTGCGAAGCAATCCACGCTTCCTTCCGACCACGCCACACGCAGCCAAAACAACAGTCAACCTTACCCCCCGGTCATTC
>JANXSA010000377.1 GCA_025352915.1 Rhodospirillales bacterium
GCGATTCCGCGGCTGGGTGACAAGCGGACGCGGTTGCAGGCGATTCCCGGCCAACCGCCGAGCCTGATTGATCCGCCCACCGGCTGCCGTTTCGCCGCGCGTTGTTCCGTGCGGATGGACAAGTGTGCGGAGGCGCCGCCGACGGTGACATTGGCCGACGGCCACAGTGCCGCGTGCTGGAAGCTGGTGTGATGCTAGAAGTTCAGTCCATCACCAAGCACTATCGGACCAAGCGCGGCGTGGTGCGGGCGGTCGAGGGCGTGTCGTTTGCGGTGCGGCCGAAGACCACGCTGGCGCTGGTTGGCGAGAGCGGGTGCGGCAAGACGACCATTGCCAAAATGATCCTACAGCTGGAGCGACCGACCAGTGGGGCGATCCGTTTCGAGGGGCAGGATGTCGCGGCGATGGGGGCGACGGCGCTGAAGGCCTATCGGCGACAGGTGATGGCGGTGTTCCAGGACCCCTATGCCTCGCTCAATCCGCGGTTGCGGGTGGGCACGATCATTGCCGAGCCGATCCTGGCGCATGAGAATCCGGGGCGCGCGGCGGTGGAGAAGCGGGTGGCCGAGGTGCTCGATGTCGTCGGCATGCCGGCGGCGTCCGCACGGCTGTACCCGCATGAGTTCTCGGGCGGGCAGCGGCAGCGTATCGCCATTGCCCGCGCGCTGGCGCTGCGGCCGCGGATGATGGTGCTGGATGAGCCGGTCTCGGCGCTGGACGTGTCGATCCGGGCCCAGGTGCTGAACCTGTTGGCGGATATCCAGGCGGAGTTCGGGCTTACCTATCTGATCATTGCTCATGACCTCGCTTTGGTTGAGCATTTCTCCGACGATGTCGCGGTGATTTATCTCGGCCGGGTAGCCGAGGCCGGGCCGACCGGCGAGGTTTTTGCCACCCCGCGCCATCCGTATACCCAGGCGTTGTTGGCCGCGGTGCCGCAGCCCGATCCCGACCACGTGCTGAGCGAGACGGCGGCGATGGGGGAGATCGCCAGCGCGCTCGATCCGCCCTCCGGGTGCCGGTTCCATCCGCGTTGTCCGCTGGTGATCGATCGGTGTCGCAGCGAGGTGCCTGAGTTGCGCGGCGCACCGCATGCCGCGTCCTGCCATCTGGTGGAGGTCTGAATGCCGGCGCCGCTTGCTGAGCTGGTTGTTGTCGAGGCGGGGGGCGATGTGGCGACGCGCTATTGCGGCAAGATGTTTGCCGAGCATGGGGCGCGGGTGATCCAGGCCTATCGGCCAGAAAATGCGCGACTGGCCTATGGCGGGCCGTCGGCGGTGGCCTATGCGGCGTGGCTTGACCACGGCAAGGAACGCGCCGAAACGGTGCCAGAGGGGCTGGCCGCCGACCTGGTGATCGCCGGCCAGATGCCGGGCGATGTGACAAAGGCTGAGGCGCTGGCGGCGGAATTGGCGAGCGATCCGCTGTTGCTGGCCCTGACGTGGTTCGGAACATCCGGACCTTGTGCGTCTTGGCAGGGCAGCGATGCCATCATCCAGGCGATGGCGGGCGTCGCCTATGCGTTCGGCACCGCCAAGGGGCCGCCGGTGCTGCCGCAGGGGCATTCGCCGCAGGTAGTCGGTGGCGCGACGGCGTTCATCGCGGCGATGGCGGCGCTGTTGGGGCGGCGCCAGGGCCGGGGCGCCAAGCGGCTCGATATCAGCATCCATGAGGCCTTCCTGTGCCTGACCGAGCATTCCGGGCCCGGGGCGTTTGCCGGCGGGCCGGCGACACGACGGCGCGGGGTGAACCGGTATGGGCCGGTCTATCCGCAGACGATTTTCCCGGCGAAGGATGGCTGGATCGGCGTCAGCGCGCTGACGCCGCAGCAATGGCAGGGGCTGTGCACGCTGATCGGCCTGCCGGCCCTGGCACAGGACCCGCGCTACGAAACCACCGATTTGCGGATGGCGGCGGCGGATGAGCTGGACGCCATCCTGATGCCGGCGGTGGCGAAGATGGCGGCGCTGGCGATGCTGGAGGATGGGCAAAACAATGCGCGCGTGCCGCTGGGGCCGGTGCCGACAATGGCCGAGGTGCTGAAGACACCGCATTGGCGCCAGCGCAACAGTTTTCGTGCGTACAACGGCAATGGGCCGGGATTCGAGGGTCCGGCGATGCCGTTCCGGCTGCATGCGTGCGGCGATGGTGCGGCGGTGGCCGGCCGGGCGGGGGCCAGCGGACCGCTGGCGGGGATTCGGGTGCTCGACCTGTCGATGGGCTGGTCGGGGCCGCTGGCGGGCCGGCATTTCGCCGATCTCGGGGCGGAGGTAATCAAGGTCGAGGGCTGCGCGCATATCGACTGGTGGCGCGGCTGGAACGCGCTGGAGGCCGGGGACCCGCCGCCCTATGAGACGCGCTCGAACTTCAACGCGGTCAACCGCAACAAGCGCGGCATCACGCTGGACCTGCGCAATCCGCAGGGCGTCGCGCTGTTGAAGCGACTGGCCGGGGATGCCGATCTGCTGATCGAGAACTACGCCCCCGGCGTGCTGAAACGGATGGGGTTGGGGCCGGAGGATCTGGCCAAGGTGAACCCGCAGATGTCCTATATCTCGATGGGTGCCTTCGGCAGCGCCGGGCCGTGGTCGGGGTTTCGCGCCTATGGCTCGACCACCGAGCAGGCGAGCGGGATGCCCTGGCTGCATGGCGAGGCGGACTGGGCGCCGGCGATGCAGCACACCGCCTATGGCGATCCGATCGCCGGCATCTATGCGGCATGCGCTTCGCTGGTGGCGCTGTATGGGCGGCATGCGACCGGCGGCAGCACGATCGACCTGTCGCAGGTGGAATGCCTGTTCCAGCTCGCCGCCGACGGGATCATCGCGCAATCGGCGACTGGCACGCCGCCGCCCCGCACCGGCAGCCGGCGGGCGACCAGCCTGTGGACCGGGGTCGTGCGCTGCACGGGCGAGGATGACTGGTTGGCGGTGGATGTCGCCGGCAAGGGCCAGCTTCCGGCCCTGGCGCAGGCGATCGGCACCGCCTTGGCACCTGGCGAGTCGCCCGAGGCTGCGCTGTCGGCCTGGGCGGCCGGGCACGGCGCCCGGGCTGCGGCGGCGGCGTTGCAGGCAGCCGGCATCGCCGCCGGGCCGGTGACGCCGGGCACCGCGCTGCTGCATGACCCGCATCTGTTGGCGCGCGGCTTTTGGCTGGAGGCCGATCGGCGTTATGTCGGCCGGCACGTGGTTCCACTGGCCCCCTATGCGCTGGATGGTGCCCGCCCTGCCGTCAACCTCCCTGCCCCGACGCTTGGGGAGCACAATGCCGAGGTGCTCGGCGCGGTGCTGCACCTGGCGCCGGCGGAGATTGCCGCGCTGGAACGTGACGGCATCATCGGCACCAAGGCGATCTGACCCCTGCCCTTTCCAACCATGCCTGCCTGCCTGCCTGCCTGCCTGCCTGCGCCAATTGAAAGACCCGCCGACATGACCTTCAAGAAGCTGCTGATCGCCAATCGCGGCGAGATCGCCATCCGCATTGCTCGCGCTGCCGCTGATCTCGGCCTGCCGACGGTGGCGATCCACTCCGAGGACGACGCCACCAGCCTGCATGTGCGGGTGGCGGATGCGGCGCACCAGCTTTCCGGTGTGGGGGCGGCGGCCTATCTGAGCATCGAGGGGGTGATCGCGGCGGCGCAGGCGACCGGGTGCGACGCGGTCCATCCCGGCTACGGCTTCCTGGCCGAGCGGGCGGATTTCGCGCGTGCTTGTGCCGCCGCAGGTATCCGATTTGTCGGTCCGTCGCCCGAGCACCTCGACCTGTTTGGCGACAAGGCGCGGGCGCGCGAGGCGGCGGTGGCGGCGAACGTGCCGGTGATCCGCGGGCTGGACCACGCGATCACGTTGGATGAAGCGCGTGCGTTCTTTGCCGCGTTGGGACCGGACGGCGCGATGATCATCAAGGCGGTGGCCGGTGGCGGCGGGCGCGGCACCCGCGCGGTGATGAAGGAGTCCGAAATTGAGCCCGCCTTCAAGCGCTGCCAGTCCGAGGCCAAGGCCGCCTTCGGTCGCGAAGATGTCTACGTCGAGGAATTCATCCCGCGCGCCCGGCACATCGAGATCCAGATCCTCGGCGACGGCACC
>JANXSA010000378.1 GCA_025352915.1 Rhodospirillales bacterium
TTTGCGTTTCTGGGCAAGCATCTCGCCAAGTAGGGGCGCGCGCCATGTGCACCTCGATTGTCGAGATCGCCCGGGCGGAGGGCATGGCCAAGCGGGGCGATTCCTGGTTCCCGCTATCCCTGGCGGTGGTGGCCTACGATCACGCCCGTCATGCGCCGCTGGGCGATGTCATCACGCTGGACTTCCTCAATTCGGCGCTTGGACCCGAGGCGCGGGCGGGGATCGAGCTGACGCTGGACTCGGCCAAGGAGCTGCGCGCGGCGCTCGACCGGGCGATTGCGGCCGCCGAATTCGAGGAGGCGGAAATGCGCGGCAAGGGGGCGGCCACGCCCTGCCAGGAGGCGGCATGAAAACCGGCAAGCGGGGCGCGCTTGGACGGCGCGCCGTTTTGGCGGGACTCGGCAGTGCCGTTGCAGCACCGGTAGCCGCTCAGTCAGGCCCCAGCCCGGCGGAACTGCTCGCCGCCGCCAGCAAGGAGGGGACCGCCGTCTGGCACACCTCGCTCGACCTGCCGGTGGCGCAGAAGATGGCCGGGCTGTTCAGCGCGCGGTTCCCGCAGGTGCGCATCCAGCTTGAGCGCTCGGGCGCCGAGCGGGTGTTGCAGCGCATCACCCAGGAATACGCCAGCGGCATCAAGGTCGCCGATGTGGTCGAAAGTTCCGACGCCGCGATGTTCGTTGATTTCAAGCAGCGCGGCTGGCTCGCCCGCCATGTGCCGCCCGATGTCGCGGCGCATTGGCCGGCGGACGAGCGCGATATCGACGGCACCTATGCCGCGGTGCGGGCGCAGCTGAGCGTCATCGCCTACAACACCAAACAGGTGAAGCCCGAGGACGCGCCGACAAGTTTCGCCGACCTGCTGCATCCGCGCTGGCGCATGCGCATGGTCAAGGCGCATCCCGGCTATAGCGGCACCATCCTCACCTCGACTTTCGCCACCGCCAAGGCGCTCGGCTGGACCTACTTCGAAGCGCTGGCCAAACAGCGGGTGCTGCAGGTGCAGTCGGCGACCGATCCGCCGAAGAAGGTGGCACAGAACGAACGCTCGATCATGGTGGACGGCAGCGAGTCCGTGGTGTTCACCCTCAAGGAGGCCGGCAATCCGATCGAGGTCGTGTATCCGGCCGAGGGCACACCGCTGATCGCCGGGCAGATGGCGGTGATGCAGGCGGCGCCACATCCGGCAGCCGCCCGGCTGTTCATCGACTTCGTGTTCGGCGCCGAATGCCAGCAACTGATGTCCGACCAGGGTGGCATCCGCTCATTCCACCCCACGGTCAAACTGCCAGAGGGCCGCAGGAAACTTCCCGATATCAAGCTGTTGCCGACCGATCCGGCGGCGCTGATCAAGGCGGCCGAGGAGGTCAAGCGGCGCTACACCGAAATCTTCGGGGTCTGATCCCACCGGCATCACATGCGCACCCGCGCAGGCCCACCGAGGATCGGCAGGCGGTTGACCAGCAGGATCACCGCGAAGGTCACCAGCAGCAGGAACAGCCCGAGCACCGCGATCGCGCCGAGTTCGCCGCTTTCATTGAGGTCATAGATCACCACCGAGATCACCTTGGTCTCCGACGTGGTCAGCAGGATGGTGGCAGAGAGTTCGCGGATCACCGCGATGAACACGATGCTCCAGGTGGCGATGATGCTGGTGCGCAGCAGCGGCGCGGTGATCTGCCGCAGTGCGACGAGCCGGGTGGCGCCGAAGATGCGCGCGGCCTCCTCGAGTTCCACATGCAGGCCGCGCATCGCCGCCTGGACCTGTTGGAAGCCCGCCGGCATCTCCAGGGTGACGAAGGCGATCACCAGAATCCATAGCGTGCCGTAAAGCAGGAACGGCGGGCGCGAGTAGACCAGGAACAGCCCGACGCCCATCACGATGCCCGGCACCGCGATTGGCGCCATCGCCGGTGCTGGCAGGAAGCGGGCGCCGGGCACCAGTTGGCGGCTGGACAGATAGCCGACCACCAGTGCCGCGGCAGTGACGATGGTGGCGGCGCTGAAGCCGAGGATGAGCGTGTTGATCATCGCCGGGCGGGTGCCGGAAAAGTCCCACAGGATAAAGCGCAGATGGCGCAGCGACAGCGTTTCCAGACTCAGCGGGTCCGATATCCGGTGGGTGATCGCCGCCTTGATCAGCGCGAAATACGGCAGGAACACCGGGTTCAGCATGATGAGCGAGCACAGCGCCAGGGCCGGCAGGCGCCAGGCCCCGAGCCGGATCAGCCGCGGCGGCGTGTTCTTGGCCCCGATCACGGTGAAGCCGCGCCGGCCCAGCAGGCGGCGCTGGAGATGCAGCACCAGCAGGGTGATCAGCAACAGCGGCATCGCGGCGGCGGCGGCCAGATTGGTTTGCGGCGGGTATTGAAAGAGCGACCAGATCTTGGTGGTCAGCGTGTGGAACCCCGCCGGCAGGGCAAGAATGGCCGGGGTGCCGAAGATGGTGAGCGCTTGGAGGAAACACACCAGCGCGCCGGCGAGAATGGCCGGCAGGATCAGCGGCAGGGTGATCCGCCGCGCCGTCGCCCAGGTGATGCCGCCGAGGATATGCGAGGCGTCCTCGATGTCGGCCGGGATGTTCTCCAGCGCGTTGGCCAGCAGGGTGAAGACATAGGGGAAGGTGTAGCAGGCGATACAGAATGTCACGCCCTCGGCGGTGTAGATGTCCACGACATACTCGAACTCGCCCAGCCCGAACCAGGCGCGCGCCAACTGGTTCAGCATCCCGGAATTGGGCGCGGCAAGCAGTTCCCAGGCCACCGCGCCGAGGAATGGCGGGGTCACGAAGCTGGCGGTGACCAGCGCGCGGATCACCCGGCGCAGCGGCACGTCGGTACGGGCCACCAGCCAGGCCAATGGGATCGCCACCAGGCAGGACAGCAGCGCCGCTCCCAGCGCGATGGCCAGGGTGATCGCCAACGGCTTGCGCATGGCGGGATCGCTGACCAGGCGGGCAAAGGCGCCGAGCGAGAGGTCGCCCGCGCTGTCAGTGATGCTGAACCAGCCGAGCCAGCCGATCGGCATCGCCACCAAGACGGCCAGCCCGGCAGCGATGGCGCCGAACAGCAGCAGCGAGGGGTCGAAGCGGCGGCGGGCCGAGGGTGGCGCGCCGCTCATCGCGGCAAGGCGCGGCAGGAGTGCGGCGGCAGGTGCAGTGTCACCGCGTCACCCTGGGCGGCCACGGTCTCCAGCCGCGTGCTCACCCGCATCAGCTGCCCGCCGTCCAGCTCAACCAGGTAGTCGCGCGCCGCTCCGAGATAGGTGTGCCGCACGACCTTGCCGGCGAAGTGGTTGGCGGCGCCGCCCGGCGGCTGGCCCGCCAGCATCTCGATCTCATGCGGGCGGATCGACAGTCGCGTCTCGGCACCGGTGCCGGGGTCGCCGGAGCCATAGGCAATGGCGAGCGGTCCGGAGCGCACTAGCCCGTGGTCGCGCCGGCCGGCCAGGATGTTGGTACCGCCGATGAAGCGGGCGACGAACTCGGTCTCCGGCCGCAGGAACACCTCCTCCGGCGTGCCGATCTGCACGATGCGGCCGCCGTTCATCACCACGATGCGGTCCGCGGTTGTCATCGCCTCCAGCTGGTCGTGCGTCACATAGACGGTGGTGTAGCGAAATGCGTCATGCAGACGGCGGATCTCGTAGCGCATCTCCTCGCGCAGGTTGGTGTCCAGGTTGGAGAGCGGCTCGTCCAGCAGCAGCGTTTCCGGCTCGACGATCAGCGCGCGGGCGAGTGCCACGCGCTGCTGCTGTCCGCCGGACAGCTCGCCGGGATAGCGGCCGCGTAGCGCCTCGAGCTTGGTAACTCCCAGGATCAGTGCCAGCCGCCGCTCGATCTCAGCAGCGGAGGTCCGGCGCAACCGCAGGCCATAGGCGACATTCTCGGCCACCGTCATGTGCGGCCAGAGCGCGTAGCTCTGGAAGATCATCGACATGCGGCGGCGTTCCGGCGGTTCGGCGCGGCCGGCGCTGGACAGCACCCGATCGCCTACCGTCACCGTACCAGCATCCGGCGCGATGAAGCCGGCGATCAGCCGCAATGTCGTGGTTTTGCCGCAACCCGACGGGCCGAGCAGACAGACGAGTTCGCCATGGCGGATTGCCAGGTCCAGGCCGTCGGCTACCACATTCGGCCCATAGGATTTGCGGATGCCGCGCAGTTCAACCGATGCCAAGCCGATCTCCCTGTCTCGGCGCCTGTGCCCGGAGCCTTGCCGGTGCCGACACTACAAGCGGGATCGCGGGTTCGGCCAGGGCTTCGGCACCAGCGTGCCTACTGGCAGGTTTCGCCTTGGGCGATGGCATTGCCGCTGCGGGCGACCGGGCCGCGCAGATTATCCACGCCGGTAAAGCCGGAAATGCGATTGCCCGACACCGTGGCCTCGCCCCCCGGTGAACCGGGATTATGGTACATCGCCATGCCCGGCGCGTTGTTGCAAATGCGGTTGCCGGTGATGCGAAGGTCCTTCACCCCCGGACTGTCCGGGCCCTCGCCGATTTCCAGCGCCGTCACCAGCTTACTGGGGTTGCAGTTGCCACAATTCGCGCCGGTGAAGACATTGCCCTCGACCGTCATCCGCGTGCCTTGGCCCAGCAGCAACTGGCCGCCGGGCGTGATGCCGCCGGGCACATTCGGCACCGGCCAGAGTCCATGCCAGTGATTGCCCTCGAACCGATTGCGCCGGACCACCGCATCATCCACCCCTTGCAGCGCCACGCCGTTGGCGCGCGCGCGGACAAAGCGCGAATCCTCCAGCACCAGGCGGTGCGAGGCGCCGTAGCGGAAATGCCCGGCATAGAAACCGATGATCCCGGCATCGGCGACCTCGGAGCGGCGGAAGGTGAAATCGTCGACGGTCCACAGCTTGATCACATAGCCCTTGCCCGACAGCACCCGAACCCGGTCCATCAGCACACCCTTGGTGTTGCCTATGTCGAAGGTGCTGGAACAGGGCTTGTCCTTAAGCTCACACGGCGCGGCCCTGGAGTCCTCGTCGAAAGTGAGGTTGGCGACGGTCAGGTTGGGCGCGTTGCGCACCACCAACACGGCGCAGCTCTTCTGAGCGGCCTCGCGGCGCAGGGTGTGTCCCTTGCCATCGATGGTCAGGTCGGCCACGCCCATCACCCGCATCAATGCCAGCCCGCCCGGACAGCACTCGCCGGCCGAGCGGCACACGACATCCCTGGCGAAGTCGATCCGTCCGCCGGCGGCGGCGGCCATGCATGCGCGCAACGAGGCGCCGTCGCTGACGGTGCAGGCGGCACCCTGGGCCGCGGCCTGGCCGGACAGGCCCAGCAGCAGTGCTGCGATGACGGCGAGGATGCGCACCACCCTGCCCTACAGCGAGACCCGGCGACGGGCGGCGATCTCACCGATGATACCGCGGCGGAACGCCAGGACGCAAATGACAAAGACGACCCCCTGGGTCACCGTCACCCAGGCGCCAAACGGGGCCAGGTAGTTCTCCAGCGCAATCAGCACGGCCGCCCCGACCACCGGGCCGAAAATGGTTCCCATCCCGCCCAACAGCGCCATCAGGATGACCTCGCCGGACATGGCATAATTCACGTCGGTGAGGGTGGCGATGCCGAACACCAATGCCTTCACCCCGCCGGCAATCCCGGCGATGGCGGCCGACAGCACAAACACCATCAGCTTGTAGTCGTCGGTGCGATAGCCGAGCGAGATCGCCCGCGGCTCATTCTCGCGAATTGCCTTCAGCACCTGGCCGAACGGCGAGTGGACGATGCGGTGCACCAGCAGGAAAATAGCGAGAAAGATCACCGTCGTGAGCACATACATCGCCATGTCGGATTTCAGCGAGATCAGCCCGAACAGGTCGCCGCGCGGCACCGCCTGGATGCCGTCCTCGCCGCCGGTGAAGCCAGCCTGGGTGCAGACGAAATAGTTCATCTGCGCCAGCGCCAGGGTGATCATGGCGAAGTAGATGCCCTGGCGGCGGATGGCGAGCCAGCCAAATGCCAGGCCCAGCAAACCGCCCACCACACCACCGGCCAAAATCGCCAGCTCCGGCGTCCAGCCCCAGGCCTTGGCCGAATAGGCGGTGATATACGCCCCCATGCCGAAAAACGCCGCATGGCCGAAGCTGCCCAGGCCGACAAAGCCGATCAACAGGTTGAAGGCACAGGCGAACATCGCGAAGCACAGCACCTTCATCAGGAACACCGGATACAGCAGCGCCGGCGCCACCAGAATCACCGCCACCATGATCCAGAAGGCACCGTTCTGTGGGCGGGAAAACCCCATCATCGTCAGTGCGCCCTTCCAAAAAGCCCGGCCGGGCGAGCCAGCAACACGATCACCATCACCACGAAGATCACGGTGGCGGAACCCTGCGGATAGAACACCCGCGTCAACCCCTCGACGATCCCCAGCCCGAAACCCGTGACAATGGAACCCAGGATCGAGCCCATGCCGCCGATCACCACGACGGCAAATACCGTAATGATGAAGTTGGAGCCCATGTTGGGGTTCACCGAATAGATCGGCGCCGCCAAAACGCCCGCAAACGCCGCCAGCGCTACGCCAGCGGCATAGGTCAGGGTGATCATCCGCGGCACATTGATGCCGAAGGATTGCACCAGCGGCGCATTCTCGGTGGCCGCCCGCAGCTTGGCGCCCAGCGAGGTTTTCTCGATCACCAGCCAGGTGACGATGCACATGATCAACGCCGCGACCACCACCCAGGCGCGGTAGTTCGGCAGGATCATGAAGCCGAGAT
>JANXSA010000379.1 GCA_025352915.1 Rhodospirillales bacterium
CGCTGGAGCGCGGGTATCGGCACATCGACACGGCGCAGATGTATGGCAACGAGGATGCGGTGGGGGCGGCGCTGGCGGCGAGCCCGGTGGCGCGGGGTGATATCCATGTGACCACCAAGGTGTGGATGGAGAATTTGGCGCCGGATGCGATGCAGCGGGCGATGGAGAGCAGCCTTCGGCAGCTTGGGACCGGCTATGTGGATTTGTATTTGATCCATTGGCCGGCGCCGGGGATGGATCTGGCGGCGTCGCTGGGGCAGTTGGTGAAATTTCGCGAGCAGGGTTTGGCGCGGCATATCGGGGTGTCGAATTTTTCGATCGCGCTGTTGAAGCGGGCGGTGGAGGAAATCCAGGCGCCGATCGCCTGCAACCAGTTCGAGTATCATGTGCTGCTGGACCAGTCGAAGCTGGTGGCATACGCGCGGAGCAAGGGGCTGGCGGTGACGGCGTATTGCCCGCTGGCGCAGGGGCGGCTGGCGGAGCATCCGTCGCTGGAGGCGATTGCGCGCAAGCATGGGTGCACCACGGCGCAGGTGGCGCTGGCCTGGCTTCTGGCGCAGGACGGGGTGGCGGCGATCCCCAAGGCGGGGCGGGCGGAGAGCCAGTTGGCCAATCTGGCGGCGTTCGATGTGGTGTTGGATGATGCGGATCGGGCGGTGATCGCGGCTTTGCCAAAGGGGCAGCGGTTTGTTTCGCCAGGGTTTGCGCCGGTTTGGGATCGCTAGGCAGCGGAGGAAGGTCTTCTTTTTGTGAACAAAAAGAAGCAAAAAAACTTTATCCGTTTGGCTGGGTGCGAGATGGTGTTTCGCTGAGGCCGATGTGTTGAGAGAAGAAAAAATGGATGAAGTTTTTTTGCTTCTTTTTGTTCACGAAAAGAAGATTCTTCCTGACTAGGTTTTTTGGGCGGAATGCGGCAGCGCCGGGTTGTGCGTGGCATGGCGGGGCCGCTGGTCGCGGCTTTGGGGGTGCATGTCGCGCTGGGCGGGCTGGTTCTGAGTGTGCGGCCGCGGGCGTTGCCAGAGGTGGTTGAGGTGCGGGGGGTGTTGTTGGTGCCGGTGATGCCGGATACGGCGATGGCCGCGACTTCCATGGCGGATGTGCCGGTCGCTGCCGGGCCGTCGGTGGGTGCCGATTTGCAGGAGGCGGAGGTGCCGCAGGCGGTGGTGTGGCCGAGCATTTTGCCGGCCGTGGCAGCGCGGCGTCCGGCGGCGGCGCGGGTTTCGGCACCGATGGTGGCGCGATCGGAGGCGGCACCGGTCGCGGTGGCGACGACTGCGCAGGCCGGTCCGGATGCCGCGGCGGTCAGTGCTTGGCAGGCGGCGTTGTCGGGCTGGGTGGAGCAGAACCGGCGCTATCCGCCATTGGCGCGGTTTCGCCAGGAGGAGGGGGTGGTGCAGGTGCGGTTTGAACTGGACGCGGGCGGGCGGGTGCTGCGGGTAGAGATGCAGCGCGAGTCTGGTTCGGCGGCGCTGGATGCCGCGGCGGTGGCGCTGCTGACCGGGGCCACGCTGCCGGCGCCGCCGCGTGAGCTGGCGCCGGGGTTGCGGGTGGTGACGCTGCCGATCCGGTATCGGCTGCAATAGGGGTCATGGGGTAGAGGAAGAAAGGGCTTCTTTTTGAAAAAAAAAGCAAAAACTTTTATCCATTCTCTGGTCACTCTACCCGATGGCACGAGGCGCAATGGATGAAAGTTTTTTGGTTCTTTTTTTCAAAAAAGAACTTACTTCTTGCTGTGCCCCGGAGTCATCCTGCCGATTTCATACATCAATTCTGCGTGCGAGTGGCATGGGAGCCACTTGAGGTGCTATAGATCCCGCGATCTGCCTGCGTTTCCGGTAATGGCGCAGCTTCGGAGCTTTCGACATGCCGCGCCTGCGCATTACCCATTCGACGCAGTATGGCTATCGCATGCCGGTGCGGCTGTTGACGCATCGGTTGATGCTGCGGCCGCAGGACAGCCACGATTTGCGGCTGCATGGTGCGACGCTGGCGGTGGACCCGGCGCCGGGCAGCACGCGGTGGGCGCATGATGTGTTCGACAATTCGGTCTGCTTGTTGGAATGGCCGGATGGGGTGCTCAGCGACCATTTGTCGATCGTGTCCGAGCTTGAGCTGACGCATTTTCCCGGTGGTGCCGGGCTGCCGCGCGCCACGCTTGACCCGATGGCGGAGATGTTTCCGTTCGCCTATGCCGCCGACGAGGTGCCGGATTTGGCGCGGCTGGCGGAGCGGCAGGTGGCCGATCCCGGGCGGGCGGTGGAGGGCTGGGTGCGGCAGTTCACCGGCGGGGCGCGCCCGACGCTGGGGCTGTTGCAGGCGATCACCGAGGCGATCCATGCCAGCTTCAGCTATATCCAGCGTGAGGCCGAGGGGACGCAGGCGCCGGGGGAGACGCTGGCGCGCGGTAACGGGACGTGCCGGGATTTCGCGCTGCTGATGATGGAGGCGGCGCGCAGCCTGGGGTTGGCGGCGCGGTTTGTGACCGGGTATTTATACGATGCCGGAACCAATCTGACTGGGGGCGGGGCGACCCATGCCTGGTGCAGCATCTATCTGCCGGGGGCCGGGTGGGTGGAATACGATCCGACCAACGGGCTGACCGCCGGGGCCAATCTGGTGCGGGTGGGCAGCACGCGCATG
>JANXSA010000165.1 GCA_025352915.1 Rhodospirillales bacterium
CCTGCACCCAATCCTACAGCTGGGACGAAACCATTTGGGCCTGGCCCCAGGGCTTCGGCCGTCAGACCGCGCCAAAGCACCACGTGGTCGCCGTCGATTACGGCGCCAAGCGCAACATCCTGCGCTGCCTGGCCGCCGCCGGCTGCCGCGTCACCGTGGTGCCGGCCAGCGCCACCGCCGAGGACATCCTAGCCCACAACCCCGACGGCGTGTTCCTCTCCAACGGCCCCGGCGACCCCGCCGCCACCGCCGCCTACGCTGTCCCGGCGATCCAGGGCGTGCTGGCCGCTGGAAAACCGATCTTCGGCATCTGCCTTGGCCATCAGTTGCTGGCCCTGGCCCTCGGCGGGCGCACTTACAAGCTGGCGCGCGGCCACCGCGGCGCCAACCAGCCGGTGCAGGACCTGACCACCGGCGTGGTCGAGATCACCAGTCAAAACCACGGCTTTGCCGTCGACCCCGCCAGTCTGCCGGACGGCGTCTCGGTCACCCATATCAGCCTGTTCGACCAGAGCAACGAGGGCATCGCCTGCCCGTCCAAGCGCGCCTTCAGCGTGCAATACCACCCAGAAGCGAGCCCAGGGCCGAGCGACAGCCACTATCTGTTCAAGCGCTTTGTCGACCTGATCGAAGCCCAGGCCTGACCGTGGACACCGTGGGGCGACTGCTCCGCATCGGCCTGACGCAGTTCATCTCGGCCGCCAATGCCGAGTTGGCGCAGGCCGAGTTGCAACGCCTGACCGACCACCCCCTGCCCAACTTCGCAGACGCCATCGCCGCCCTGCTTCGGGACAACCTGATCCGCGACCCGATCCGCCTGGAAGACCATGCCCTGCAATGCCACTGGCGCCTGGAACTCACGCCCGCCGGCGTGGCCCGGGCCCGCACCCTGACCGGAGCCTGAGATGCCCAAACGCACCGACCTCAAGAGCATCATGATCATCGGCGCCGGGCCGATCATCATCGGCCAGGCTTGCGAATTCGACTATTCCGGCGCCCAGGCCTGCAAGGCGCTGCGGGCCGAGGGCTATCGGGTGATCCTGGTCAACTCAAATCCCGCCACCATCATGACCGACCCCGGCCTGGCCGATGCCACCTATATCGAGCCGATCACCCCGGAGATGGTCGAGAAGATCATCGCCAAGGAACGCCCGGACGCCCTGCTGCCCACCATGGGCGGACAGACGGCGCTGAACACCGCGATGAAGCTGGACGCGAACGGGGTGCTGAAGAAATACAATGTCGAGCTGATCGGCGCCAAGGCCGATGTCATCGACCGCGCCGAAGACCGCCTCAAATTCCGCGACGCCATGGCCGAGATCGGCATCGAAAGCCCGCGCAGCGCGATCGCCCGCACCATGGAGGAAGCCCGTGCCGCCCTGGCCGAAATCGGCCTGCCGGCGGTGATTCGCCCCAGTTTCACCCTCGGCGGCACCGGCGGCGGCATCGCCTATAACCGCGAAGAATTCGAACAGATCGTCGCCGGCGGGCTCGATGCCTCGCCGACCACCGAGGTTCTGGTCGAAGAATCCGTGCTGGGCTGGAAAGAATACGAGATGGAGGTGGTCCGCGACACCAAGGACAACTGCATCATCATCTGCGCCATCGAGAACGTCGATCCTATGGGCATCCATACCGGCGACAGCGTCACCGTCGCCCCGGCGCTGACGCTCACCGACAAAGAATACCAGATCATGCGCGACGCCTCGATCGCCTGCCTGCGCCGCATCGGTGTCGAGACTGGCGGCTCCAACGTGCAGTTCGCGCTGAACCCCGCCGATGGCCGCCTGCTGGTGATCGAGATGAACCCGCGCGTCTCGCGGTCCTCGGCACTGGCGTCGAAGGCGACCGGCTTCCCGATCGCCAAGATCGCCGCCAAGCTGGCCGTCGGCTACACGCTGGACGAGCTGGCCAACGACATCACCATGATCACGCCGGCCAGTTTCGAGCCCACCATCGACTATGTCGTGATCAAGATCCCGCGCTTCACCTTCGAGAAATTCCCCGGCACCCCCGCCCTGCTGTCCACGTCGATGAAATCCGTCGGCGAGGCGATGGCGATCGGCCGCAGCTTCGCCGAGGCGCTGCAAAAGGGCCTGCGCAGCATGGAAACCGGGCTGTCCGGCCTCGACCCCGTCGAAGCCCCTGGCGATGGCGGGCGAGATGCCTTCCGCGCCGCACTCTCACAGCCCAAGCCCGACCGCATCCTGATGGCGGCACAAGCTTTGCGCGCCGGCCTGTCGGTCGAGGAGATCCACGAGGCCAGCAAGTTCGACCCCTGGTACCTGCGCGAGCTGGAAAAAATCGTCGCCGCCGAGCGCGAAATCTCCGCCAACGGCCTGCCGCGCGACGCCATGCGCCTGCGCCGGCTCAAGGCGATGGGCTTTTCCGACAAGCGCCTCTCGGTGCTCGCCAACACACCGGAAACCGATATCGCCGCCCTGCGCGTCAAACTCGGCGTGCTGCCGGTCTACAAGCGCATCGACACCTGTGCCGCCGAATTCGCCGCCGCCACCCCCTACATGTATTCCACCTACGAGGGCGGCTTCGGCACGCCGATGTGCGAATCCGAACCGACCGACCGCCAAAAAATCATCATCCTCGGCGGCGGCCCGAACCGCATCGGCCAGGGCATCGAGTTCGACTATTGCTGCGTCCACGCCGCCTACGCGCTCAAGGAAGCCGGTTTCGAGACCATCATGGTCAATTGCAACCCCGAAACCGTCTCGACCGACTACGACACCTCCGACCGGCTGTATTTCGAGCCACTGACCGCCGAGGACGTGATCGCCCTGATCCGCCGCGAGCAATCCAACGGCACAGTGCTGGGCTGCATCGTCCAATACGGCGGCCAGACCCCGCTGAAGCTGTCGCAGGCCCTTGCCAAGGCCGACATCCCGATCCTCGGCACCTCGGCCGACGCCATCGACCTCGCCGAAGACCGCGAACGTTTCCAGCAACTGCTGCATAAGCTCGGCCTGCGCCAGCCGGAAAACGGCATCGCCCGCTCGGCGGCCGAGGCGGAGGCGATCACCGACCGCATCGGCTTCCCCATCGTCATCCGCCCGAGCTACGTCCTCGGCGGCCGCGCCATGGAAATCCTCTACGACACCCGCGGCCTGGCCCGCTACATGCGCGATAGCGGCGAGGCCGCCCTGTCCAGCGGCCCCCTGCTGATCGACCGCTACCTCAACGACGCCATCGAGGTCGATGTCGACTGCATCTGCGACGGCGAGGAGGTCTACGTCGCCGGGGTGATGGAGCACATCGAAGAAGCCGGCATCCATTCCGGCGACAGCGCCTGTGCCCTGCCGCCCTACACCCTCTCGCCCGCCATGGTCACCGAACTCAAGGCCGAAACCGAACTGATGGCCAAGGCGCTCGGCGTCGTCGGCCTGATGAACGTGCAGTACGCCATCCAGGGCAATCTCATCTACGTCCTCGAAGTGAACCCGCGCGCCTCGCGCACCGCCCCCTTCGTCGCCAAGGCCACCGGCGTGCCGATCGCCAAAATCGGCGCCCGCGTCATGGCCGGCGCCAAGTTGCGCGAATTCAACCTCGACGACGACAGCATCGCCCCGCACGTCGCGGTCAAGGAAGCCGTCTTCCCGTTCAACCGCTTCCCCAATGTCGACACCATCCTCGGCCCCGAAATGAAATCCACCGGCGAGGTGATGGGCCTCGATGTCAGCTTCGAGCGCGCCTTCGCCAAGGCCCAGCTCGGCGCCGGCGTCAAACTGCCGGAATCCGGCACCGCCTTCCTCTCGGTGCGCGACAGCGACAAGTCCGCGGCCATCGGCGTGGCCCGCCGCCTGATCGATAGCGGCTTCACCATCATGGCCACCCGCGGCACCGCCGCCCGCCTGCGCGAAGCCGGCCTCGCCGTCACCGTGGTCAACAAGGTCCTGGAAGGCCGGCCGCATTGCGTGGACGCCATCAAGTCCGGCGACATCCAGATCGTCATTAACACCGCGGCCGGCGCGCAGTCGGTCACCGACAGCTTCGACATCCGCCGCAGCGCCCTGACCCACGGCGTTCCGCACTACACAACCATCGCCGGCGCCCGCGCCGCCGCGCATGCCATTGCAGCCTTGAAATCAGGTACCCTTGAAGTGGCCCCGCTCCAGGCCTATTTTCGCGGTTCGTTCTAACGCCCCGTCGCGACCCGGCCGCCGCCGCGTCGCGGCGGTTGCGTTCCATGCGTGACGTGCCGACGATGTTAAGCTGTTTCTTCGCCCGAGGTTCACCAAGTGCAGAAATTCCCGATGACGCCCGCTGGCTTGGTTCGCCTGGAAGAGGAGCTCAAAATGCTGAAAAGCATCGAGCGCCCGGCGGTCATCCGCGCCATCGCCGAGGCGCGCAGCCATGGCGATTTGAGCGAGAACGCCGAATATGATGCGGCGCGCGACCGCCAATCCTTCATCGAAGGCCGCATCGCCGAGCTGGAGGAGGTCATTTCCGCCGTGGAGGTAATCGACCCGGCCATGCTGTCCGGCGACCACGTGAAGTTCGGCGCCCATGTCCGCGTGGTGGACGAGGAAACCGACAAGGAAGCCACCTATCAGATCGTCGG
>JANXSA010000442.1 GCA_025352915.1 Rhodospirillales bacterium
GGCTGGCGCGGCGCTGCACCACGGTTCCCCAGTCGGTGGTCACGTCGTCGATGTTCAGGCCGACGCGGCGGAACGCGTCGAGAACCACGTGGCTGGCGGCATCGTAGAAGGTCTGGTCGGTGGGGTGCAGCAGCACGATGCGCTCGCCGTTGTAGCCGGCCTCCTTCAGCATCGCGCGGATGGTGGCTTCCGGCAGGCGGGTTCGCACCGCCTCCATGCCGGCGTCGTTCGCACTCGGCGTGCCGGGCAGGAAGTAGCCGACCGGGGCACGGTAAAGTTCCTTTGCATCGCCCATCATTGCGGTCATCACCTCGGTCTGGTCGACGCAGGCGAGCATGGCGCGGCGGATGGCTGGGTTGCTGGTGGGGGCATGCAGGTGATTGAAACGCAGGGCGGCGAATGTGCCGTAGATGTCGGTGGGCGCGACGACGACGCCGGGGGCACGGCGCAACCGTGACAGCAGGTCGGGCAGGGGTTGTTCGATCCAGTCGACCTCGCCGGTGAGAAGCGCGCTGACCGCGGTGCCGGCATCGGAGATGATGCGCCACTCCACCCGGTCGACCAGGGCACGGATGCCGCCGGCGCAGTAGTCGACCGGCTCGGGGCGGGGCTCGTAGCGGTCGTTGCGCGCGTAGACCACCCGGCTGCCGGTGACGTACTCGTCGGCGACGAAGCGGAACGGGCCGCTGCCGACCATCTCCGTGACCTGCTTGTACGGGTCGGTCAGGGCCAGGCGCTCCGGCATGATGATGCAGGATGGCTGGTGGCGGCACAGCGCGTAAGGCAGCGCCGAGAATGGCTTTTTCAGCCGCCAGACCAGGGTGCGGTCGTCGGTGGCGACCAGTTCGTCCATGCGCGCCTCGATCGACAGGCCGATCTGGTCGCGCTTGATCCAGCGGCGGATCGAGGCGACACAGTCGCGCGCCCGGACCGGTTCGCCGTCATGGAAGCGCAGGCCCTCGCGCAGTTTCATGGTCCAGCGCAGGCCGTTGTCTTCGACCAGGTGGCCTTCGAGCATTTGCGGGCGGGCGTTGAGCTTGGAATCGCGGCCGTACAGCGTCTCGAACACCAGGTGGGCGTGGTTGCGGGTGGCCGCTGCCGTGGTCCAGACCGGATCGAGGCTGGTCAGGTTCGATTGCGGTACATGCACCAGGGTGCGGGCACGGCCGCCTATTGCCGGTTGGGCAATGGCGCGCGACGCGATACTGGCGCCGACCGCGGCGAGAAGAGAACGGCGCTTCATCGTCATCCCTTCCTCGCGTTCCAGAACACCGGCGCCGGGCCGGCGAGCAGCCCGCTGACGGAGTTGCGCCAGGCGCTGGCCGGGAGGTACTGGCCCACCGGCACATAGGGCACGTAGCTGAAGCACTCGGCCTGCAACTGGTCGGACAGGCTCTTCTGCTCGGCGGGATCGGTGCTGTCGATCCAGGATTCGCGTAATGCTTCCAGTTTGGCGTTGTCGGGCCAGCCGACCCAGGCGCCGCTGCCATTGCTGCGCATGGCGCCGGCGAGCACCGGGTTGCCGTAATCCACCGCCGGAAAGCCGGACGGGAACAGCGACCAGCCGCCCTTCTCCAGCGGCTCGCGACTGTTGCGGCGCTGGGTGACGGTGCTCCAGTCGGTCACCTGCTCGTCGATGTTCAGGCCGACGCGGCGAAAGGCGGCGATCGCCACCTGGCACAGGGCGGAATAGGCCGGCGGGTCGGTCGGATGCATGAAGGCGATGCGCTCATTGTTGTAGCCGCCTTCCTTCAATGTCGCCCTGATCGCGGCATCGGACGGGCGTTTGCGCACTGCGTCCATGCCGATTTCGCTCGCACTTTCGGTGCCGGGCACAAAAAAGCCGACCGGCGCGCGCCAGCCGGTGCGATCCTCGCCCATCACCGCGGTCATGGTGTCAGTCTGGTCGATGGCGGCGATCATCGCGCGCCGCACCGCGGCATTGGCGGTGGGGCCCTGGATGAAATTCGGCCGCAGCGCCGAGAAGATGCCGTGCGTGTCGAGCCGGCCGACGGTCACGCCGGCGGCGCGGCGCAGCATCGGCAGCAGGTCGGGCAGCGGCACCTCGACCCAGTCGACCTCGCCGGTGGCCAGGGCGGCGGCGGCGGTGGCGGCATCAGGGATGATCCGCCACTCGACGCGGTCGAAATTCACCTGGTAGCCGCCACTGGCATAGTCGACCTTTTCCTGGCGCGGCACATAGCGCTCGTTGCGCGCGAACACGGCGCGGCTGCCGCTCACGAACTCGTCGGTGATCCAGCGGAACGGTCCACTGCCTACCGGCTCGGCCGCTTGCTTGAACGGGTCGCCGGCCAGGCGCTCGGGCATGATGACGCAGGTTGGTTGTGTTTTCGCCAGCGCGTTGGGCAGGAAGGGAAACGGCTTCTTGAGCCGCCACACGATGGTGCGGTCGTCCGTTGCCTCCAACGAATCGAGCCGGGCGGTGATGGTGGCGCCGATCGGGTCGCGCACCATCCATCGCCGGATCGAGGCGACACAATCGCGTGCCAGCACCGGGGTACCGTCATGGAACAACTGGCCCGGGCGCAATTTCATAGTCCAGCGGAGGCCGCCGTCCTCGACCAGATGGCCCTCCAGCATGTGCGGATGCGGCTTTAGCGCGCTGTCGCGGGCATACAGGGTTTCATAGATCATCAGTGCGACGTTGCGCGTCGCCTGGGCGGTGGTCCAAACCGGATCGTAGCTTGGCGGGTTTGTGGTTGGCACGAAAACCAGCGTCCGCTTTGGCCCGCCGATCGCAGGCTGGGCAAGGGCAGATTGGATCGGGGCGGCCGCGAGCGCGGCGGCACCAGCCACGAGGGCCCGGCGCTTCATTCTTGTCCTCCCGAATCGTTGGACCGACGGCATCCGCCAGCCACGATCATCATGCCATGCCGTGTTCCCGATGCCCATGCATCGTACGCCGCGTGGTTGGCGATGCCGTGCGGCAGTGCGATAATCCTGGGATGCGCTACTTGTATCATCTCCCCCTCTCTCCCGTGTGCCGCAAGGTCAGGTTGGTGCTGGCCGAAAAGAAGCTACCGTTCGAGCTGCGGGTGGAAAAAGTGTGGGAGCCGCGGGATGAATTTCTGGAACTCAACCCCGCCGGCACCGTGCCCACGTTGCTGGAGGACAATGGCCTCGCCGTCCCGCATTCCGGGGTGATTTGCGAATACCTGGAGGAGGCGTACCCTGATACGCCGCTGATGGGCACCACGCTGGCCGAGCGGGTCGAGGTACGGCGCTTGCTCGCCTGGTTTGACGAGAAGTTTGATGCGGAGGTCACGCGCAACCTGGCCGGCGAGAAGTTCATGAAGCGCATGTCCGGGCGTGGGCACCCTGATGCGGCGCTATTGCGTGCGGGATATGCCAACATTAAGCCGCACTTGGATTACCTAGGCTGGTTGGCCGAGCACCGACGCTATCTTGCCGGCGCCAATATTTCGTTGGCCGATTTCTGCGCCGCCGCTCATTTGTCGGTGTTGGATTTCACCGGTGATGTTGATTGGCAGCGCGCGCCGGCGGTGCGTGAGTGGTATGCCAGGATGAAGTCGCGGCCGAGCTTTCGCCCGCTGTTGACCGAGCGCGTGTCCGGCATGACGCCACCCGATCACTATGCCAACCTGGATTTTTAAGGTCTTGCACATGACCCACCCTGACGTCGCGCGCTCGATCACTTGGATCTACACCTACGATCTTGCGGCCACCGGCAAGTTCTATGGCGAGGTGCTGGGCCTGGAATTGGCGGCGGAGCAGACCGGTCAAAATGGCGGCGGCTGCCGCATCTTCCGCCAGGGTCCGGCGAGCTATGTCGGCGTCTGTCAGGTCCGCCCCGGTCGCTTCGTCGAGCCGAAGGGCGTGATCGTCAGTTTTGTCACGCCCGACGTGGAGGGATGGCACCGCCATCTCATGGCCCATGGCGTTGTGCCGGAGGGCCCGCCGCGATACAGCGAGGCCTATGGCGTGACAGGGTTCATGGCGAAGGACCCGAACGGCTATATGTTGGAATTCCAGACTTTTCCTGGGCTGGGTATCGGCTGAAGCTCCTTTACGCGACCCGCGTCCGGCGGTCCGTGGCTTTCCAGTAGCGGCCGATCATCGCTAGGTCGAAGTCGAAGCGGCGGGCGCCTTGCGCCTGGATGGTGGCGTCGCCGTCGGTCCAGCGCAGATCGCCTTCGCGGAGATGCCCGCCGGTGGTGAGGCGTGGATCGTCGATGGCGGCGGGGTTTAGGTCAAAGCGCGGGTTGGCGATGGCCACGCCGAGGCGGCGGGGGTCTTGGCCGGCGGCAGTGGTTTCTGCAGGGCTCCAGGTGCGGGAGCGGAGCTGGATTTGGCGCGCGCCGAGCGGCATGGACACAATCACGCGCTGGGTGGCGACGAACAGGCGGGCGGGAGCGCCGTCGACCAGCACGCGCAGGTCGGGATCGTCAGTCATTACGTGGCCCAGGCGTTCGGCGCGGGCGAGCAGGCGGGAGCGCAGGCTGGAGAGGGCGGGGCCTTCCAGGAGTAGTGGCGCGCAGCCTTTGCGTTCCCAGATGCCGCGGCTGAAATCGGGGTGCAGCATCACGGCGCCCCGCTCATTGTTGAAGTTGGGCGCGTTGGCGAAGGCGGCGCGGTTGCCGGTATCGAGGTAGGTTTCGGCGGCCAGGCCCTCGGCCGAGACGATGGCGTGGGCGGGCAGTTCGACGTGCCAGTAAGTGACGGTGTCGGTTGGTTCTTGCGTGATGGTGGCGCCGTTGATCAGCAGGTGCGCGGGCACCAGGCCGCCGGCGGCGAACACCGCGTGGTCGGGCGAGAGGAACAGGTCGCGCGCCGGGCGGCCGGGGCCGAAGGCGTGGCGGGCGATGCGGATCGGCCAGACGCTGCGCGGGCGCGGGTGGCGCCGGCAATCGATGGTGCGCCAGCCGAGCCATTTCACCGCGGCGGTGGTGCCGTCGTGCAGGGTGATGGCGTCGCCGATGGCCAGGTCTTCGACCGCGCACCAGCCGAATGGGGTGCGCAGGCGGGTGCCCTGGCGGAAGCAGGGGATGCCGTCCGGCGCGTTGAGGTTGAGATCGAAGCCGGGGCCGGAGAGCGGCAGGCCCTCGTAGAGGACCGAGGAGGTGGTGGGCACGCCGGCGCCGATCGGCGAAATTCCGGCGAACAGCAGCACGTCCATGGTCGAGCGGAAGCTGAAGCCGGCAAGTGAATTGCCGGGCGCCAGGCGCGCGGCCGGCGTGGACGCCACCCATTCGATGCCGAAGCCGTCGGATGGGCCGTTATGGGTGACGATCGCGTTCCAGCCCGTCGGCGGCGTCAGCAGTTGCGGCTGCACCGTCATGTAGTTCTCGTCCGGCACGTCGTTCCAGGCGAACCAGAAGGTGCCGATGGTGGTGGTGCCGTCGTTGTGCAGGGTGATGTTGTAGTCGTGCAGCGTGCCCGGCTCCTCGGGTGGCGCGAAGGCTGGGGTGATGGTGTACACCGCGATGGCGTGCAGCCCGACCGGACCGCCGGGGGCGGTATCGGAGGTGAAGGTGAAGCCAGGGTCGGAGAACGGACCGGCGCTGTAGACGAACGAGAAGGTGGTGTCGAAATCGGTGTCGATCGACGACTTGCCGGCCATGGTCGCGGGCGCCGTCGCCGACTGGAAGCTGAACCCCTCCAGCGATCCGCCGGCTGGGCGCGCCGCCGGCGACGAGGCGATCCAGAGGATGCCGAAGCCGTCGGTCGGCCCATTATGGGTGATGCTCGGGTTCCAGCCGGCCGGCGAGGTGATCTGGCTGGGCGAGGTCGGCATGAAGTTCTGGTCGGGCAAGTCGTCCCACGCGAACCAGAATGTTCCAATAGTGGTGTCGCCGGTGTTGTTCAACTTGATCCCGTAATGGAACAGCGACGGGTTGATCTGGCTCCAGGTGAAGTCGGTGGTCGCCTGTAGCGCCATGGCCCGCCCCTCGTTCTTGTTGACGCATCTGGCAACGCGGCGAGCCAGCGAGTCAATTGCCAAGTGCTACCTGCTCCAGCGGTCCTTCCACGACGGCACGCCGGGGGGATAAGGCAACGCCGTCGCCTCGTACACCCCGCGAGCGATTGCGCGGGCGAAGACCAGGGTGGCGGCGTGGCCGATTAGGGTCAGGTCGAACTCGTCGGCCAAAGGCAGGGCGCAGGTGGCGGCCGAGAATACGGTGTCGCCATCACCGGGGGCGTGAGCTGGCAGGATGGCGCGGCCGAGCCCGTCATTGGCCATGATGGCGAGGCGTTTGCACTGCGCCTTGGTCAGCGTGGCGTCGGTGGCGATCAGGCCGATAGTGGTGGCGGTGGCGGGCGGGGGCATGCCCTTCAGCCGTGGCGCCACGTCGTCGGGTGTTATCCGCGCCGGCAAGCCGAGGCCGCCGAACTCGTTACCCATTTCATAAGGGGCGGCCCAGAAATGCCGACCATCGCCGATCGTCGGCGTGCCGACGGCATTCACCGCGACGATGGCGGCGACGGTGTAGCCCGCCTGCATCCGCACGCTCGCCGAGCCAATGCCACCCTTCACCGTGGCGGTGGTGGCGCCGGTGCCGGCGCCCACTGTGCCGAGGGCGAAATCGCCATGCGTGGCTGCCACTGCCGCATCCCAGCCGAGGTCGCGATAGGGCGAGAAGCGGCCCCAGTCCTTGTTGCCACCGTTCAGCAGGTCAAAAATGATCGCCTGCGGCACAATCGGGATGAGCGTATCGCGCAATCGCTGGCCACGACCTTGTTCGCGCAGCCAGGCCTGGACCCCACCGGCGGCGTCGAGACCGTAGATCGAGCCGCCCGAGAGCACGAAGGCGTTCACCCGCTGCTGGGTCATTTCCGGTTCTAGCAGTGCGGTGTCCCGGCTGCCCGGTGCACCCCCTAGGATTGCCGCCGATGCTACCGCCGCCTGGTCGAACAAGATCGCGGTCGCGCCGGTGCCGGCCGCGAGATCGGTGGCATGGCCGACTGCAACGCCTGAAATATCCGTCAACAAATTGCGCATGACGCGATGCTACTGGCGGGCGCTGGACGGTGGCAATGTCAGGCAACGGCATAGGCCGGGAGCAAGCCCCTGGCGTTCGCTATGCCAGTGCCAGCAGCACCACGCCGGTGCAGATCAGCGCGAGGGCGGCGGCGTGTTGCAGGCCGAGCGCTTCACCGAAGGCAAAATGGCCGATCAGGGCTATCGCGACGTATGAGATGGCGGTGCAGGGCAAGGCGACCGACATTGGAATGCGTCGCAGGGCGATGATGTAAAGCAAGGCGGCACCACCGTAGAGACCGAGGCCGAGGATGGTGCGCCAGTCAAATAACTGGGCGATGAAGTCGGTCGCGCCGGCGCCGCCCTTGAGCAGGGTTTGGCCGGCCATGCTGGTGATGATGGCAGCGGCGAGGATCACCCAATGAATGTCCACCCGGCTCAGGCCGCTTCGGTACGGTCGGGCGCCACCGGCATGGCGCGTGCGGGTATCGTCGAACTGGGCATGGCAGATTTGGGGCGGCTGCGTTCGATCAACCGTACGGTGCCCTGGGGCTTGCCGTTGGCTGACAGGAAGGTGCGGCCGATATACTCGCCCATCACGCCGAGGATCATCGATTGTACGCCGGACAGCAGCAGGATCACCGTCATGGTCGAGGCCCAGCCGGAGGGGGTTTCGCGGCTGAATAGCGCCTCGAAAATGGTGAATGCGGCACCGGCCATGCCGAGCGTTGCCATGGCGATGCCGGCCAGGATCGCCACGCGCAGCGGTGCCAGTGAAAAACTGGTTGCCAGGTTCAGCCACAGCCGAACCAGACGCTTCATCGTGTAGTTGCTACGCCCCTCGGCGCGCGGCAGGTGGCGCACCTCAATGCTGTCGATCCGCTGCGTCACCTCCATGATAAGGCCGTCGATATAGGGGTAGGGGCCGCGATATCGGGTGACACTGCGCACCACCAGGGCGGACATGCAGCGAAAGGAGGAGAGGTACAGCCCTTTCGGCTTGTCCAGGAGCCAATCCGCCACCTTGTTGGCGAAGCTGCTGCCCAGATTGCGCCAGGGCGCGTGCTTCTTGCTGGCATAGCGGGTGTAAACCACGTCCCAGTTGCCCAGGCGGGCGTGGTCATACAGCTTGACGACCTCCTCTGGCGGGTTCTGCAGATCGTCGTCCATGGTGATGACATAGTGGCCGCGCACATGGCGCAGCCCGGTCATCACCGCGTTGTGCTCGCCGTAGTTGCGCGCGTGCTCGATATAGACAACCGGCAGCTTGCTATCGGTGCCGACGATTGTCGGCGGGTTGGCGACGATGGCGTGGCAGACATCGGCGGAATTATCGGGGCTGCCATCATTGACCAGCACCACCTCCATACCGCCTTCGGGACGCAGCGCGGCCAGCGCCTCGACCAGCGAGGCAACGGTGGCAGCACCGCGATACACCGGCACTACGATCGACAGGCCGATCGACGGCGTGGCCACCAGACTGATCGGACCAGTGGTGGCGGTCGGCACTGACTTGGGGATATAACGCGCCATCTGGATGATGTCCTGGGCTCGGGAAGTTGGGTCAGCTTTGTGCTGCTGGTTTGCGGGCAGTAGCCAGAATTGAGCCGCCGGCTGGCAGCTTCAAGTCCAGGTATCGCTCCAACTCCGTCAGCGCATGGAACGTGGCATCGATGATAGGCGGAAACGCGGCGACGTCGGACATTGTTTCGCCGTCATTGCGCCGGGCCAGCACCTTACGTTGCAGGATCATCAATGGTAGCAGCAGCGTGTTCCAATAGCGTGTTTGCACCTGCTCGAAGCCGGCGGCGTCGAGGTCGCGGTGCAGCCTGCCGGCTGTGGTGCGACGGACATTGTGCACCTGGTGATCATGCACGCTCATCAACCACTGGTACGATGGCATGTTCAGCACCAGCAGGCCGCCTGGTGCCAGTACACGATGCAATTCGGCCAGCGCCGTGGCGGGATCGACCGCGCCGTGGCACAGCACATCCGCACTCACCACCGCAGCGAAGCTGCCATCGCTAAAGGGCAGTGCGTTGATGCTGCCGCGCACGATAATTGCACCCGATTTCACCGCGGCACGCCGTGCGGCTTCGTTGGCGTACTCCAGGCCGAACAATTCAATGCCTGGCCGGCCGCGCAGCCGCGTCAGCAGCCCACCGGTGCCGCAACCGGCGTCGAGCACGCGGCCACGCGCGCTGGCCAGGGTGTCGCCGATGCGGGCATGCAGGGCGCGATACCACCACATCCGTTCTTCGACTTCGTCCATCAAGGCGTATTCAGGGGACTCCATGCGCAATGTGTGGCACATTTTGGCCCTTGCGCGGAGGGGACGACTTGCCGCAATCGCCGGCGGCGCAGAGGATGGCGGCGCATGAGGCTCATCGGTCCTTCTTGTTGCGTGTGGCCGGCGTTGCTGCCGGGACTTCTGTTCGTGCCGATGATACTGGCGCCGCCAGTGAACCATGACGTCGCCGCCGTGCTGAGTTTCAGCGAACGCTGGCTGGCCGGCGAGCGGCTTTATGTTGACCTCGTCGACGTCAATCCACCGCTGATCTACGTGCTGAATCTACTGCCGGCGGCGCTGGGACGCGTCAGCGGGCTAGGCGGTGTCGTTGCGCTCCAGGCCTGCCTGATTGTGCTCTGTTTCATGCTTTGGCGCCTGACACTTTCCGTACGAGATCGGGCCGGCGAAGGACCGGTAGAGCGCGTCCTATTGGATGCGTTGCCGGGCCTGGTCGGGTTTGGCGCCGGGTATGATTTTGGGCAGCGTGATGCACTTATGGTGATGCTGGCGCTGCCATATGTGCTGGCGGCTGCCCAGAGATTGGACGGGCGTGTGCCAAGACGGGCACTGTTGGCGGCGACGGTTGCTGCCGTAGGCTTCGCCCTGAAGCCGCATTTCCTGGCCGTGCCGGCGCTGGTGGAGGGGGCCGTGCTGGTTGGCGGGCTGTACCGTCGCCAAGGGTCGGCAGTGCTGCGCGACAAGGTGCCGTGGGTGATGGCTGTGTTGTGGTGTGGCTATCTTGCCAGCCTGCCTGTTGTTTTTCCAGAGTATTTGGTCAACGTGGTGCCGCTGGCGCTGGCTTATTACCTGGATATCGGAAGTCAGACGACGTGGGACTTGCTGGCTCAGCCGCGACTGGGCACGGCAGTGATATTGTTCATGCCGTTAGTTGTTCTAGTTTTGTTGCAGACGGCGGCATTGCCACGCGTGCTGGCGCTGGCCGGGCTGGCGGCAATTGGCGCTGTCCTGGCGCAGCACAAGGGCTGGTCCTACCATATCTTGCCGATCGAGTTGTTCGATTGCACGCTCGCCTCCGTGTTGGCGGCACGTTGGCTTGACCGACTGCACGTCGGTGCCACCCCGGCTGTGGCGGTGGGTTGTGCAGCATGGTTGGCGAGCTTGTTCGGGTTGTATCTGGTCGCGCAAGGCGAGGCACCTTGGAATCAGCTTGGCTGGCGCCGGGCTGATGCTTATGCGCTGACCAACATCCTGCGTCAGGAGGCGGGCGGCGGGCGGGTGCTGGCATTGTCGCCGGGGATCGCGCCAGTCTTCCCCGCGTTGAACTATGCCAACGTCCGCATGACGCTGCGGGCAATGAACATCTGGCTCCTGGAGGGTCTTTACAGAGACTGCCCTGCCGGCAACTCTCGCTACCGAGACTTTGGTGACATGAGCGGGGCGGAAGTTTCCTTTTACGTTGGCGTGATCGCGGATTTTACCAATGCGCCGCCCGATGCCGTGGTGATCGACAACTTCTCGGCCATTCCAGTATGCGACGGTATCAGCTTCAATTTGCTCGACTATTTCAACCGCGACCCGAGCTTCGCCGCAACCTGGGCGAGCTACGTCGAGGTGGGACGGCATGGCCGCTTTGCGGTTTTTGCTCGCCGGCCCAGATCTCCGCCGCGATAGAGCGCGCCTGCGCGAGACGCATGGCGTCCGACGCGTGGCTCATGTTTAATGCCTCATTCAAAAAGGGGATGACGATGGCCTTCCTGACGGAACCCGCGCCGCCACGCGGTGAAGTGCTGCCGGTGCTGGCAGGTATCACCCGGATCGTTGCCGCCAACCCAGGGCCGATGACGTACAATGGCACCAACACCTACCTGATCGAGGACGCTGATGGTTTCTCGGTGCTCGACCCCGGTCCCGACCAAGCGGCGCATGTGGCCGATATTGTCCGCGCGACTGCCGGGCGGGTGGTACGCATCCTTCTCAGCCACACTCATCCCGATCATCTCGGCGCGGTACCAGCGCTGAAGGCTGCCACCGGAGCCCAGGTCTGGAGCTTCCATCGCAGCCAGGACCCGTCGCACACGCCGGATATGCCGATGCGCGATGGCGACGTGGTGGCTGGCTGGACGGCGATTCACACGCCCGGCCATGCGTCGGACCATTTGTGCTTCGCCCGCGACGGTATTGTATTCACTGCCGATCACATCATGAGTTGGTCCACCAGCATTGTCAGCCCGCCGCATGGTAACATGCGCGATTATTTCGCATCATTGCGCCTGCTATTGGCGCGGTCCGATGCCACGTATCTGCCGGGACACGGGCCGATGATCACCGATCCGCACCCCTTTGCACGCGCTTTGCTGACCCACCGTACATTGCGCGAACAAGCGATCGCCACGGCGCTATCCAGCGGTCCGAGAACGCCGCTGGAATTGGTGGAAACACTATACACGACCATTGCGCCCAACCTGCGCCCGGCGGCTCAGCGCAACGTGATTGCCCATCTGGAGAAGCTGCGGGATGAGGGCCGCGCCGTGTTGGACGGCGAAATCTGGCGGGCGGCCTGATCGATGGATCATCATCCTAAAGGTGATCCCCGCACCGACCCCGCTTTCTGGGCAACACCGTTTGATAGCGGAACGGTCGAGGTAAAGCCGGATTGGATTGATGCCAACAACCACATGAACTTGGCCTTCTACACAATGGCCTTCGACCTCGGCACCGATCTGATCTTTGACGTGTTCGATTGCAGCTACTCGTACAAAGATCGGGAAGGTTGCGGAACGTTCGCCGCCGAGACACATAATATGTACGAAGCCGAACTGCTGCTCGCCGAGAAGGCCCGCATCGTCACTTGGGTGCTCGGGGTGGACTCCAAACGGGTACATCTGGCGCATGAGATGTATCGCGTCGATGATGGCCGGCGCGCGGCAACGCAGGAGTTAATGTACCTACATGTCGACCTGCGCATCCGCAAGGTAGTGCCCTGGCCGGACGACGTGCGCGCCCGCATCCAGGCAGCCTTTGACACTCACGCCCAGCACCCCCGCCCCGACTGGACCGGACGTCGGATCGCCATGCCAACGCCGAGATAGCGCACACGCCCGGCGGAAGGAGGCCTGTCACCGGCCTGCGCCGCCCTATATGTGAGGCTATGTCCATCGAAGCTCTTCACGCGCCTCACATCCGTCATGCTCGCAATCGCCGCGCCCTCGCAAACTGGCTGTTTACGCTGTGCGGGATGATACTGGTGATGGTTGCCATCGGCGGTGCCACGCGGCTGACTGGCTCCGGCTTATCAATCATGGAATGGGCGCCGCTGCGCGGTACGCTGCCGCCGCTGAGCGAGGCGGAATGGAACCGGCTGTATGCTTTGTACCGTCAAATCCCTCAATACGCGCTGGTGAACCAGGGCTTCGGGATCGAGGGATTCAAAGAGATCTTCTGGCTTGAATGGCTGCACCGGCTGTGGGGAAGGCTGATAGGGCTAGCCTTTGTTGTGCCCCTGGCCGTCCTGTGGTGGCGTGGGGCGGTGCCGCGCAGCCTGTTGCCGAAGCTACTGGGGTTGTTTCTCCTTGGCGGCATGCAAGGGGCAGTTGGCTGGTTCATGGTCGCCTCGGGGTTCTTCCCTGAGTCCACAGCGGTCTCGCCGTATCGCCTGGTGGCGCATCTCGGCCTGGCCCTGGTCCTTTACGCAGCGATCCTGTGGACCGCGCTGGGCCTACGCGACGGCAAGTTCGGCATCACCGGGCCACGACGACTGGTACAGGCCACGGCCATTGCCGCTGCCATAACGATCCTGGCCGGTGGGTTCGTCGCCGGGCTGAGGGCGGGGTTGGACTACAACACCTTCCCCTTGATGGCCGGCACGTTGGTGCCGGACGGCTATGCGCGGCTTAGCCCCTTGCTGTTGAACTGGGTTGAGAACATCGCCGCCGTTCAGTTCAACCACCGGGCGCTGGCCACGCTGACGGCACTCCTAGCCGCCGCCAGCCTGTTGGCCGGCTGGAATAGTCAAGCCCGGCCGGGCCTGCTTGTGCTGGTGGTTGCGGTGGGGGTGCAATATGCACTCGGTATCGCCACCTTGCTATATATGGTACCGGTCGTGCTGGGCACGCTGCACCAGACGGTGGCCGTAGTCGTTCTAACCGCGGCGCTGGTGGTGCTCCATCAAGTAAGTGCCCGGCCTGCCCCCTTGTGATGGAGAGTATTTGTCATGACCTCCCCCCTCGCCGTCACCGACAACTTGTTCTTCGCGCGCACTGGGGCGACACTGGAACGGGACGTCGCCGAAAGACTGACGCGTGAGGCGCTGGCTTGTGCGGATGATGGGGAGTTGTTCCTCGAATACCGTGAGAGCGAGAGTATCAACCTGGATGACGGCCGCATCCGCGCCGCTGGGTTCGATACGTCGCTGGGCTTTGGACTTCGCGCAGTCGCCGGTGAAGCGGCAGGCTATGCTCATGCAGGCGAGCTGACTGAACATGCGCTGAAGCGCGCGGCGGCAACAGTCTGCGCAGTTGCTTCTGGCCACTCGGGCGTGGCAGCCGAGCCGCCCCAAGGCACCAACCGTCGGCTCTATGCCGACGCAAACCCACTCTCGGGCATGGATTTCGCCCGGCGCACCGGCGTGCTGGCGGAAATCGATGCCTACGCCCGCGAGCGGGACAGCCGGATCAAACAGGTCATGGCTTCGTTGGGTGGCGAATGGCAGGCTGTGCAGATTATCCGCGCCGATGGCACACGGGTGGCCGATTTGCGTCCGCTCGTGCGGCTGAGCGTGTCGGTGGTGGTGGAGGTCAACGGTCGCCGCGAAACCGGCAGCTTCGGCATGGGCGGACGCTATGGCTATGAGAGGATATTGGCGCCGGAGACTTGGCGCGCCGCGGTGGACGAGGCGCTGCGGCAGGCGCTGGTGAACCTTGACAGCATTCCGGCGCCCGCGGGCGAGATGCCGGTGGTGCTCGGGCCGGGCTGGCCAGGCATCCTGCTGCACGAGGCAATTGGTCACGGGCTGGAGGGTGACTTCAACCGCAAAAAAACCTCCGCCTTCTCCGGCCTGCTGGGAACCCGCATCGCCGCGCGCGGCGTAACAGTGGTGGATGACGGGACGCTGGCCGACCGGCGCGGCAGCCTGACGGTGGATGATGAGGGCACACCGACCGGACGCACTATCTTGATCGAGGACGGCATCCTCACTGGCTTCCTGCACGACCGGCTGAACGCCCGGTTGATGGGTGGGCGCCCCACCGGCAACGGTCGCCGCCAATCTTACGCCCATGCTCCCATGCCGCGCATGACCAACACTGTGATGTTGGGCGGCAGCGCCACGCCAGAGGAGGTCATCAGCTCGGTGCCACGCGGCATCTATGCGGTCAATTTTGGTGGCGGCCAGGTCGACATCACGTCCGGGAAGTTCGTTTTCTCGGCCAGTGAGGCCTACCTGATCGAAAACGGCAAGATCGGCGCGCCGGTGAAGGGCGCCACCTTGATCGGTAACGGGCCGGATGCGCTGACCAAAGTGGCGCTGGTGGCAAACGACATGGCGCTTGACCCTGGCATTGGTACCTGCGGAAAAAGCGGCCAGGGCGTGCCGGTTGGCGTTGGACAGCCGACGATACGGCTGGGCGGTCTGACTGTAGGCGGCACTGCAGCCTAGTTGCCGGAGGCGCTTCTTGTCGGCCCGCTTCGCCCGATCAACCTCTGGCAAAATGGTGCGCGGGGACGTCAATCCTTTCAACGGTTCGTGAATTTGTAACCGCTGCGTCGTGTCAGTCGGGGCCGGTGACGCGGTCGTGATAGTGCAAAAATGACGCATGGCTCCCGCTGGGTGGGGCAATTTTTACCGTATGACCTCGTCTGCGGCTCTCTTGATGGCGCAATGGCATCCCAGCCTTGACGATTTGTTCATTTTTCGCATTCATGCATTATAAATAATGCAAAGCCGACAACTCTGATGTGTTGCTTCCAACCTCCAGAATTCACTAGGTTTTTTCCAGACTACGGGACTGAGATGTGGACTAGGTGGATTGCTGGCAGGTAAAAACGGTCTGCATCGTTCGCAAACGTCAATTCGTCGTTCATTGATCGTATTAACGCCGTCTTAACGTCGTTAACACGAAGGTATGCGGGGCGTCGGCGATAACTGGCCCATCAAAACGGGCAGCCTCTCAGGTTCTGCCCAGTCACTTGGATGAAAAGGGCCGCCAACATGTCGAACCAGAACGTTGCCGTCATCGCCTCCAAGATCCGCCTCGGCGCGATGAGCCCGGCGCTGGCCACCTCGAAGGTCCGCCTCGGCGCGATGAGCCCGGCGCTGGCCACCTCGAAGGTCGTGCTCGGCGCGATGAGCCCGGCGCTGGCCACCTCGAAGGTCGTGCTCGGCGCGATG
>JANXSA010000472.1 GCA_025352915.1 Rhodospirillales bacterium
GTCTCGGACCCCTGGCGGGTCTGGGCGGCGCCCAGTCTTGCTTCTGCCTTCCCCTCCCCGATGCTAGGCTCCTTCGCGTGACTCGCGAGGAGCCCGCCCCATGACCACCACCGCCGACCTCGACGCCCTGCCAGTCGTCGACTTCTCAACCCTCGGCACCAGCGAAGCCGCCGACCGTGCGCTGGCCCATGAACTCGACGCCATCTTCTGCGGCATCGGTTTCTGCTACTTCCGCAACATCGGCGTCCCGCAACCCCTGGTGGACGGCCTGTTCCGCGAGTCGGCCCGCTTCCACGCCCAGCCCGAGCCCACCAAGCGCGCCCTCGCCATGAACGCCACCCATCGCGGCTACATGGCCCCCAACACCTCGCAAATCGTCACCTCCTCGGTCGCCAGCGTAAAACGCCCCAACTACTCCGAATCTCTCATGCTGATGCACGAAGTCGCCCCCACCGACCTCCGCCACGGCACCGAAGTCCACGGCCCCAACCAATGGCCCGACCTCCCAGGCTTCCGCCCCGCCATCGAAGCCTACGAAGCCGCCATCCGCGCCTTCTGCCTCAAACTCCTCCGCCCCATGGCCCTGGCCCTCGACCTCCCCCCCGACTGGTTCCTGCCGCACTTCGCCAAACCCACCACCTTCCTCCGCCTCCTCCATTACCCGCCCCAACCCGCCGACGCCCCCGACGACGCCTTCGGCTCCGCCCCGCACACCGACTACGGCTTCCTGACCATCCTATGCCAGGACACCGCCGGCGGCCTCGAAGTCCGCCGCGCCGACGGCACCTGGCTCCCCGCCCCGCCCATCCCCGGCACCTGGGTCGTCAACGTCGCCGACATGCTCTCGCGCTGGACCAACAAAAGCTGGCAATCCACCCCCCACCGGGTGAAAAACCTCTCCGGCGGCGACCGCTACTCAAACCCGTATTTCTTCGACATGGACATGGACAGCACGGTCGCATGCATCCCCACCGCCGCCGACCCGCCCCGCTTCCCCCCGGTGCGCTACGGTGATTACCTGATGGAGCGGCTGGATAAGAATTATGCGTACCGGAAAGCATAGAAAGCAGTTCTTTTTTGAAAAAAAGAGCCAAAAAACCTTTAGTCCTGAGCGAAGCGAAGGATCCACGCTTCCTTCCTAACGGACAAAGTCTTTTTGCTTCTTTCTCTTCAGAAAAAGAAGATTCTTCCTACCTGCCCAAAGGACCCACCCCAATGCCCGATCCCGCCCTGATCAAGCAGCTCGAAGCCGCCGTCGCGGCCAACTGGGACCGGCAGGTCGCCTGGCTGCAAACCCTCGTCCGCTTCCCCTCCGTCCGAGGCAAGGAAGGCCCCTGCCAGGACTGGCTCGCCCGCGAAATGGCCAGCCGCGGCTGGAGCGTCGACCGCTACACCCTCTCTGAGGTCCAGATGGACCACCTGCCGGGCTTCTCCCCAGTCATGGACACCGATTACAAACAGGCCGTCCAAGTCGTCGGCACCGTCCGCAGCCCCGAACAACGAGGAAAATCCCTGATCATCCAGGGCCATGTCGACGTCGTCCCCCCCGGCCCGGAAGAAATGTGGCAATTTCCCCCCTTCGACCCCGTCATCTCCGGTGAATGGATGAACGGCCGCGGCGCCCATGACATGAAACAGGGTGTCGCCGCCATGTTCTTCGCCATGGACGCGCTCAGGACGGCGGGCCTCGCCCCCGCCTCGGACGTCTACATCCAGACCGTCACCGAGGAGGAATGCACCGGCAACGGCGCCCTCTCCACCCTGGCCCGCGGCTACCGCGCCGACGCCGCCCTGATCCCCGAGCCCACCGCCGCCACCCTCACCCGCGGCCATGTCGGCGTCATGTGGTTCCGCCTGCGCATCCGCGGCGTCCCGGTCCACGTCGCCGTCGCCGACACCGGCACCAACGCCATCATGAGCGCCTACAAACTCCTCAACGAGCTCTACGACCTCACCGCCAAAATCAACGCCAAAGCCAAGGACCACCCCCTCTTCGCCGCCATGAACAACCCGGTAAAGTTCAACCCCGGCATCATCCGCGGCGGCGACTGGGGCTCCTCCACCCCCGCCTGGTGCGAAGTCGACTGCCGCATCGGCCTCCTCGAGGGCACAACCCTCGCCGAAGCCCGCCAGCAAGTCCTCGACACCGTCGCCCAGGCCGCCCGCGGCGACAGCTTCCTCGCCAACAACCCCCCGGAAGTCATCTGGAACGGCTTCCAGGCCGACGGCTTCCACCTCCCCCCCGGCACCGACGCCGAAAATACCCTCGCCGCCACCCACCAGGCCGTCTACGGCGAACCCCTGAAATCCCACGTCTCCACCGGCGTCGCCGACGTCCGCGCCTACCTCAACTATTACGCCATCCCCGCCCTCTGCTACGGCCCCAAAGGCGAGGGCGCCCACGCCTTCGACGAACGCGCCCACCTCCCCTCGCTCAAGCAGAACACCCTCGCCATCGCCGCCTTCATCGCCGAATGGTGCGGCACCCGGCCCGCATAGGCAGGAAGAATCTTCTTTTTGTGAACAAAAAGAAGCAAA
>JANXSA010000519.1 GCA_025352915.1 Rhodospirillales bacterium
ATAGAGCCCCGGCTGGCGCCCGACCGCCCAGATCGCCGCCCGGATGGCGCCGCTGGCGAAGGCCCGGCGGTCGAAGGCGCGGTGGGTGAGGGCGATATGTTCGGTCGCGGCGGCGAACAACAACGTATGTTCGCCAACGACCTGCCCGCCGCGCAGGGCGGCGAAGCCGATGGCGCCGGTCTTGCGGGCGCCGGTGTGGCCGTCGCGGCCGGATTCGGTGACGTCTTCCAGTTTTACCCCGCGGCCGCGGGCCACTGCGCGGCCGATGCCGACGGCGGTGCCGGAAGGGGCGTCGACTTTTTGACGGTGGTGCATCTCGACGATCTCGGCGTCGTAGGTTTCGGCCGGCAGGGCGGCGGCCATGCGTTCGGCGAGCGACAGCAGCAGGACGACGCCCGGGGAGTAGTTGGGGGCGTACATGACCGGGATGGATTTGGCGGCTTCGGCGACGGCGGCTTCTTCGGCGGGCGACAGGCCGGTGGTGCCGATGAGCCAGGCTTTTCCGGTTTTGGCCATGGCGGCGGCGTGGGCGGCAATCGCGCTGGCGTGGGTGAATTCGACGATGACGTCGCTGGCGGCGGCGAGGGCGGCGATATCGTCGAAGGCGCCGGCGGTGGCGGGCAGGGTTTTGCCGGGGGCGTCGATGCCGCCGGAGAGGGTGGCGCCGGCGGCGATGGCCTCCTCGGTCAGCAGGGTTCCCATGCGGCCGGCGATGCCGGCGATGCCGATTTTGATTGTCATGGCTGGATGTTGGCGCTGGTGCGAGTGGGGCGCAAGGCAGGGTGATGTTTATTATTATATCGTAACAATAAGGATGTGGTTGAGCTAGCGTCAATGCGGGGCGTTTTTCGCCTGGTTGGACATCGGTCGGACAGGTACAGGCCGGAGCGACGTGTGGCGCGGGGGTGCGATGTGGCGCTTGGCGGCGAGATGCGGGGCGGGTGATCGCTGCGGGGTAGGGGGCGAGGAAGGAAGCGTGGATGTTTCGCTTCGCTCAAGATGACAATGGGGGGACGGGTCTGGAGGGCGCGCGCGTGCTGGCGGTGCCCGGCGGAGCGGACGGGCTGGACGCGGAGCGGCGGATGGCCGGCGACGGGTTGGCGAGGGGCAGGGAGTTGGCCGGTTTGCCAGAGCAGGAGGAGGTGTTCGAGGCGGGCGAAGATGCGCGCGAACAGGGCGGCGAATACGGCGTGCAGGGAAATGGGCAGCATTCTCCGGGCAGCCCCCGAAGGGGCGGCGGGGCGCATCTGGGCGCCGAGGTCGGATAGGCGGGGTGGTTGAAGTGACATTGGTCGCCCTAGTAACTAACTGTTGGCGAGAATGCAAGGAAAAAAATTCGCCCTCTTGGATTTTTTTTGCTGGGCTGTGATGCCATCGCCCCCGATGGTGCCGCGCGAGGCGAAGGTGCATAGTTTTGCCCAGAGCAATTTTGGGAGGGATCAAGGTCCAATGAACGCGGTCAAGCAAGCTATCAAGGCCGGGAAAACCGTGGTTGGGACGGGGGGCGCGCCGAATCTCGACGTGTCGGTGCTGGCGGATGCGGGGTACGACTTCCTGCTGTTCGACACGCAGCATTCGCCGTTCGAGGTCAAGCAGATGGGGCCGTCGATCCAGGCGATGCGGGGGAAGAAGGCGGTGCCGATGGTGCGCGTTCCCGTTAACTCGGCGGAGCAGATCTGCTTTGCGCTGGATGGCGGGGCGCGCGGCATTGTGGCGCCGATGGTCAATACACGCGCGGAGGCCGAGGCGATGGTGCGGGCGTGCCGGTACTATCCGGCGGGCAACCGCAGCAATGCCGGGGAGCGCGGCGAATGGGGCTCGTTCAAATCCTATCGCGACTATATGGACACGGTGAACAACGAGCTGGTCATTGTGCCGATGATCGAGACGAAGGAGGCGATGGCGAACCTGGACGCCATTGCCGCGGTCGACGGGGTGGATGTGCTGCTGATCGGGCCGTCCGATCTTTCGATCGAGCTGGACGTGCCGCTGGACTATAAGTGCGACGTCTATTCGCGGGCGCTGGACACGATCGCGGCGACGGCGGCGAAGCATGGCAAGATGGCCGGGATGTATTTCATTCCGCCGGACATGGAGCCGAACTACTTCGTGGATAAGGGGTTCAAGTTCTTCACCATTCCCTGGGGGCCCTGGGCGACGGCGGGGATCAAGAGCGCGCTGGCGGGGATTAAGCGCTAAGGGGCGAATGGCGGGCGGTTCGGCGGTTGGCCGGATCGCCCGGTGCGCGCCGCTGATCCGTCGTGCCGGACCCCTGCTTCGGTGCCGGGGGACACTCATTGCCCACGGTATGACCTCGCATCAGGTCAATTCGCACGGCGAATCGCGCTGTAGGCCCCCGAGGTACGCAGCGTCACCGTCACCGGCTCGCGCCCGCGATTACGCCAGAACCAGCCGTGGTTACCGTCGGCGCCCGCGGTCAGGGTGCCAGTGTGGGACTGCACCGCGCGCCCTGTCCTGTAGCTGGTCTCCTTGCCGCCAGAAGCTGCGCCATGCAGGTCGTAGTTCACGACGCCGCCGGTGACCAACCAGGAGTACTCCGCCTGCGCCCCCTTTGCCATGGTGAGCTTGTACTCCACCCCCTCGCCGGGCAGCAGTGAGAACGTTGTCTCGTCGGCACGGGCAGCAGGGGTCTGGGCCATGGCGGGGGCGGGCAGGAACGTCGCGGCGAGCATACGCCACAGGCCGGAGCGGCGGTCGTCGGGCTTCGTGGCCGGCAATTGTTCGCGCGCCCGGTCGGCTTCGGCCTCGGCGGCCAGCTGCTGCTTGATCTCGCCCATTTCGGTGAGGCGCAGTACCCGGCCGATGCCGGTGGGATCGATTGCGTATTCGGCCGGCAGCACCACGGTGACCAACAGCACGGCGGCGGCCAGGATGGCGATGATGG
>JANXSA010000546.1 GCA_025352915.1 Rhodospirillales bacterium
CTTGATGGTCATGGTGATCTTGGCGGCGAGTTCGCCCTCACCGACCATCACGTTGCGGCCTGGGGCGGCCGCCCGTGGGAGGACGGCATCGACTGCAACACCACCATGTTCGCCAACATGGCGAGCTTCTCCGTCGAGGTGATCGAGGCCGACAACCCCCTCGAAGTGCTCGATTACTCAATGATCCCCGACACCGGGGGCGCCGGGATGTTCCGCGGCGGCGTTAGCCTTTCACGCACCATCCGCATGCTTGCCCATGAGGGGATCCTGCAGGTCCGGTCCGACCGCAAGACCCACCGCCCCTACGGCCTGTATGGCGGCGGCCCGGGCACGCCCAGCCGCAACGCGCTGGTCGGCGAGCGCGAACTCGACGCCAAGATCACCATGACCATCCGCCGCGGTCAAATCTACCGCCACGAACTGCCGGGCGCCGGCGGCTGGGGCAGCCCGCTCGACCGCGATCTCGCCCGCGTCCTGAAGGATCTGCGCGATGGCCTCGTCACCATCGCCGGGGCTGCCCGCGACTATGGGGTCGTCGCCGCCGGCGATCCCCCGGTGATCGACGAGGCGGCAACGAACGCGTTGCGGGCAAAACTCCGCGCCGAACGCCCGCCCGCCCCCACCGTCGCCAGGCACCCGCTGCACGAGCCGCAGTCATGATCCGTATCGGCATCGACATCGGCGGCACCTTCACCGACCTCGTGGCCCTCGCCCCCGACGGCACCTTGCGCACCCACAAGATCGCCTCGACGCCGCACGACTACAGCGAGGGCATCGCCGAGGGTCTCGCGGCCCTGCTCGACGGCACCGAGGTCAGCGAAATCCTCCACGCCACCACCGTCGGCTCCAACACCATCCTCGAGGGCAAGGGCGCCCGCACCGCCCTGATCACCACGGCCGGGTTTCGCGACGTGCTGGAAATCCGCGACCTGCGCATGCCCCGACTCTACGACATGCACTGGGTGAAGCCGCCGGCCCTCGTCGAGCGCCGCCTGCGCCTCGAAGTGGCGGAGAAGACACGCCACGACGGCAGCATCGCCATCCCGCTCGACCATGCCTCGATCGCCGCCTGCATCGAAACCCTCAAGCGCGAGCGGGTTGCCTCCGTCGCCATCTGCCTGCTGCACAGCTACGCCAATCCCGCACACGAACGCGCCGTCGCCGCCGCCCTCCGCGCCGCCCTGCCGGGCGTGGCTCTCTCCGTCAGCCACGAAATCCTGCCGGAAATCAAGGAATACCCGCGCACGTCAACCACAGTCGTCAATGCCTACATCCAGCCCGTCGTCCGCGCCTACGTCTCCGCCCTCGCCGCCCGGCTGTTGGCCACGGGGATCGCCGCACCGCTGCACCTGATGCAGTCCAACGGCGGCCTCGCCTCAGCCGAAACGGCGGTCGATTTCCCCGTCCGCATCGTCGAGAGCGGCCCCGCCGCCGGCGTCGTCGGCGCCGCCGCCCTGGCCATCGCCCTCGGCGAGCGCCAGCTCGTCACTTTCGACATGGGCGGCACCACCGCCAAGGCCGGCCTGGTCGAGGGGGGCGAAGTGCTGCGCGCCGAGGCGATGGAGGTCGGCGGCGGCGTCCTCGCCGGCGCGCGCCTGCTGGTCGGCGCCGGCTACATGCTGAAACTCCCGGCCATCGACCTCGCCGAGGTCGGTGCCGGCGGCGGCTCGATCTGCCATCTCGACGCCGCCGGCGCTCCCAAAGTCGGCCCCAACTCGGCCGGCGCCGATCCCGGCCCGGTCTGCTACGGTCGCGGCGGCCGCCTTCCCACCATCACCGACTGCAACCTCGCCCTCGGCTATCTCGACCCGGCTGGCCTCGTCGGTGGCACGCTGCCGCTCGACCGGGAAGCCGCCATCGCCGCCATCCGCACCGAGCTCGCCGAACCGTTGAGCCTCTCGGTCGAGGAAGCGGCCAACGGCATGCTCCGCCTCGCCGCCTCGACCATGATGCGCGCCATCCGCGCCGTTTCTGTCGAACGCGGCCGAGACGTGCGCACGGCCACCATCCTGGCCTTCGGCGGCAACGGCCCGCTATTCGCCGCCGGCATCGCCGCCGAGTTGGGCATCTCGCGGGTTCTCGTGCCCCCGATGCCAGGCCTGTTCAGCGCCTTCGGCCTCCTGCTGGCGGACACCGAGCACCACAGCAGCCGCTCCATGCGCGCCATTGCCGACACCCCCAACGCGCTCCAGGCCGCCATCGACGCACTCCTCGCCGACGGCCACGCCCGCCTCGCCGCCGACGGCTTCCCCCACGAACGCCGCCGCCTCGCCCTCAGTGCCCGCGCCCGCTATGCCGGCCAGTCGAGCGAAATACCGGTCCCCCTCGCCACGACCGACGCCGCGACGATCCGCGCCTCCCTGGCCGAAACATTCGCGCGCGAGCATGAAAGCACCTACGGTTTTCGCGCCCCTCCTGGCGAACCCGTCGAACTCATCGACCTCGCGCTTATCGCCCGCGGCATCCCCGAGCGCGATCGCCTCCCCCCGCACATCCCCCCGGCTGCGGCCAAAGTCCCACCGTTCCGCCGTGCCTGGTTCCAGGATGCCGGCTGGATCAAGATCACCGTGATCGACCGCGCGTCCCTCGCCGCCACCCCCCGCATCGGCCCCATGATAATCCAGGAATACGACGCCACTTGTCTGGTCCCACCTAATGCCACCGCCGCGCTCGACGGAATGGGCAACATCGAAATCCGCCTGCGCTGCTCATGAATCCCCTCATTTGAATTGACCTAGCTGTAGCCGCGATTCGCGCCG
>JANXSA010000549.1 GCA_025352915.1 Rhodospirillales bacterium
AGGTCGGCCGCAGTGTGCTCTGTCCGTGTAATCGTCAATGCTCGGCTCATCCGATCTCCGCGAATCGATCCACGGCACATCGAATCAGAAATCAACGCCGGGCGGAATCCTCAAAGAGTCGGCCTTTCCACAGGTCGGTATCAGAGCACTTCTTCAGGCCACTTGCGCGCGCGACGTCCACCGGGTTGAGGGATGAAGCCTGCCTTGCTCGGTCGACATCCGAGCCAAGATGCCTGTCCGGATTGGGGCCAGATGAGAATGAAGATGGCGCAGAGGGATCTCTTTGGGCCAACTCTTTCAAACTGCGCGCCGGCCAACGAGCGGTGCAGGAGGGAGTGGATGCTGGGAAATACTCCGCATCTCTGTTGATCCCGTTTCATCTTGCGCGATTGGGATCACAGGCCGAACCAGTTGGCATCAACCGGGCCTGCCGTGGTCACGATGACGGTGAAATCGGCGGTGGTGTCGTTGGTCACGTTGCCCTGGATCAGTCGGGCCGGACCCTGATCCTCCCAGCGTAGCTGGCCTGGCGTGCCGTTGAACGGCGCGGTGCCGATGAAGCTGAAGGCGTCGTTGCCGAGTGTCGCGGCGATGGCGTCGATGGCTGAGAGGTCGATTTTCTCGCCGGCCGTGGGCTCGAAGTCGGTAATTTCAGTCACCGCATCGCCGCCCTGGGTGGCTACCGTGCGCAGGAAGGCGAAGCGGTCGGTGCCGTCCAGGCCGGTCACAGTATGGTTGCCGGCGCCGATCTGGAAGTAGTTCGCCGCGGTGGTGCCGCTGACCGCGTCATTGTTGCCCAGGACGAAGATGGTGTCGTCGTCCAGGATCGCGCCGACCGACGAGGCGCGGCCGATCGCTGCGCCCTGCGAGGGGTTGGACAGGGCGATGGTGAAGCTTTCGTTGAACTCGCGCACGGTGTCGCCGGCCACCGCCACAGTGATGGTCTTCTGGTGCTCCGCCGCGGTGAAGGTGACGGTGCCAGTGGGCAGGGCGGCGCCGGCGAAGTCGGCCGCACTGGCAGGCAGCGTGCCGCCGAAACCGCCGGGGGTGACGGCCCAGTCCAGCGTGTCGGTGCCGGTGGTGGTGCCGTTGCGATAGACGGTGAAGGTGAAGGCGGAGGAGCCGCTGTTGCCTTCGACGTGATTGTTGTCGGCCGGGCCGATCGAGTAGCGCGCGCCGTCATCGTTGAGGATGGCGCCGAACGCGGTGGTGCGGCCGACGCTGGCGCCGCCGATTGGATTGGCCAGGGTGACGGCGAAGCGCTCGTTGAACTCGATCGCGCTGTCGGCGCGGACCAGCACGGTGACCAGTTTGCTGCTGTCGTCCGGGGCGAAGGTGACCGAGCCGGTGGGCAGGACGGCGCCGTCGAAGTCGCTGGCGCTGGCAGCGAGTGCGCCGGCGCCACCGGCGCCGGTGACGGCCCAGTCCACCGTCTGGGACGTGCCAGCGGGGCCACCGCGGTAGATGGCGAAGGTGAATCCGGTGCTGGCCGAGCCGGTGCCTTCGGCCTGGTTGGCGGCCAGTTCGCCGATCGAGAAGCTGGTGTCGTCGCCGAGGATGACGCCGTCGGCGCCGTTGGGTGCCACGGCCGCGCCGGACGGCAGGTCGCCGAGGGCGAGGGCGAAGCGTTCATTGGCCTCGGCGCGGCTGTCGGCGGCGATGTTCACCGTGATGGTCTGACTGGTCTGACCGGCGCCAAAGCTAATGGTGCCGGCGGGCAGGGCGTTGCCGGCGAAGTCTTCGGCATTGGCAGCGATGGTGCCGGGGCCGCCAATGCCGGCCGCCTGCCAGCTGAGCTGGACCGCCGCCGTGACATCGCCGGCGCGCGCGACGGTGAAGGTGAAGGCTGTCGTGCCGGAATTGCCTTCGGCCTGGATGGCGTCCAGGCGGGCGACGGTGAAGATCTGCTGCGCCCCGGCGGCGACGGCGTCGGCGCGCAGGTTGAGGTTTTCGATGCGCAAATCCTGGGCGGCGGGCGTGTCGGCGCGGTTAAAGGCGGTGGCGGTGCTGCCGTGGGTGGCGGTCATGAAGTCCTGGAAGGCCTTCTGCTCGCCCAGCGCGTTGGCCGGCACATTGATCGCGGCGGTGAAGTCGAGTGCTTCGTCGGCGGGGGCCGAGAGGGTGCTGTCGGTCAGCAGGTAGCGGAAATTCGCGCCATTGGCCTTGATCG
>JANXSA010000593.1 GCA_025352915.1 Rhodospirillales bacterium
GGCGCCCGCGGCAATCCGGCTGATGTCCGGTGACCGGCTGGCCGACAACGAGCTGGCACTCATGCAGCACTCTCCTTGGCGCGCGCGGCCTTGGCCACCTTGTCCCGCAGCTTCAACCGGCTGTCCAGCAAGTCATCAAGCCGCCCAAGCGTCGCCGCCCAGGCATAGCCACGCTCCATCGCCGACCGCGCCGCCGCCGGCATCGCGAGATGCTCACCGCGCAGCACCGCGCCGATCGCCGCCGCCATCGCCGCGGCCCCATCCGCCACCAGCAGGTCACGGCCCGGCAGCGCCACCACCCCCTCGAACGCCTGCGGCGAGGCCACTACGGGGCGGGCCATCGCCATCGCCTCCAGCACCTTGTTCTGAATCCCGCGCGCGATCCGCAACGGCGCCACCGCCACCGCGGCATGTGCCACATACGGCCGCACATCCGCCACGCGCCCAGTCACTTGAACCCGGGGGAGCGCCGCCAAGGACTGCACCGCTGGCGTCGGATTTGCTCCAACCACAACAAACTCCACTGCCGGCGCCACCAGCGGCAAGACCTGTTCGGCAAACCACACCGCCGCCTCAGCATTGGGCGGATAGTCCATATGCCCGGTGAACACGACGCGGGGCGCCACGCCGGAGTAGGGATTGGCAAATGCATGACGCGGATGAAAGTAATCGAGATCGACCCCATTCTGCACCGCGAACACCCGCCCGCTCGTGCCGGGCGCCAGGGCCGCAAAGCGCCGGCACTCGGCCTCGCTGACCAGCAATGCGAAATCGGCCGCCATGGTCGCCCTGGTCTCATATGCCAGCAATGTCCGCGCCTCACGCGCCCAGACCGCCCGCATCGGCCAGCCGACTTCCCCGGCATAGGCGGCGAACTTCTCGGAATCGACATCGACCATGTCGAGCACCCAAGGCAGACCGCAGCCCATCAGATATTCCGCCATCGGCGTTGAATAGGCCACGCCGAGCGAAATCGGCCGCTCCGCCAGCATGTGGCGGACCCAGTCCGCCAGCCCGGCATGACCATAGTAATCCACCATCAGCGGCCGCCCGGGCCGCAGCCGCACCAACGCCCGCAGCTTCTGGGTGCGTGGGATAATCGAGAAGCTCGCCACTTCGCCGCAAACCGCCCGCACCGCATCCATGTGCCTGATGTCATCGGGGTTGTCGGACAGGCAGCCAAGATGGACCCGCCAGCTCTGCGCGAGGTGGCGGATCAGGTTCCAGCTCCTGATCTTCTCGCCCTTGTCGGGCGGATACGGAAAACGATGGGCAAGAAAGAGCAGCTCACGCATAGCAAGTCTTCTTTTTCTGTAGAAAAAGAAGCAAAAAGACTTTCATCCATTTGCCTAAACGGACCAAAGTTTTTTGGTTCTTTTTTTCAAAAAAGAACATCTTCCTTACCCAAGCCCCCGCACGATATGCGGCCCGATCATATTCGCCAGCGGAATCGGCAGCCGCTTCCAAGCCGCGATGAACAGCCGGTACTTCGGATTAAGCGGATTGATATCAGGGATCGACGCGCCCGGCGCCAGGCGGAAGCGATAGGCCAGCGGCGCCGGCTCAAACCCCCAGTTCTTCTTGAACGAGAACGCGCCGGTGCCGGTCTTACTACGGCCGAAATCGAACAGGCGGAAGCCGCGCGCCGCCGCCCGGCGCATCACTTCCCAGTACATGAAGTCGTTGCCATAGCGGTCGCGCGCCGCGCGGATGCCGCCGCCGTAGTATGGCAGCACCTCATCGCGGAAGTAGAAGTTCATCACCGAGGCGATCGGGACGGGTCCGTCCAGGATGGTGACGATGTCGATATCGTCGCCGAACTCTTCCATCAGGGTGTCGAAGTAGCGCTTCGAAAACACCGGGGTGCCAAGGTTGCGCACGCTCTCGGCGTAGATGCCATGCAGCCGCGCGGGGTCGCGGTCGATCTCGGAGGCGAGGCCGAGGCCGATGCCCTTGCGCACCATCGCACGCTGCTTGCGTGGGATCGCCTTCATGTTGGCGTCATCGTCGCCACTGATCGGGCGGCGGAAGATCACGTAGAGGTCGGATTTTGCCGGCCAGTCGGCGGGATCAAGCCAGCCCTCGGGCGGCGGGTGCAGGAAGCGGAATTCCAGGACGGGCACGCCAGCTTGGCGCATCACGCCCTCGGCGTGCGCCACCAGGGCTGCGAAGGCCTCGGCGTCGGCGGCCAGCGGGCCGCCATTGACGCAGAACGGCACCGAGATCAGCGCGTCGCCGAACAGCATGGTGCGTACGCGCGCCAGCGGCAGCACGCCGACAACCGCGCCATCGCGCTCGGCCATAATGTAGTGGGTGGTATGGCCGAAGGCGCGCGTGATCACCCGCCGCCAGGCGGCTCGATGAAAGAAGGTGCCCTGCGGATGGGCCAGCACGAAGCCGTCCCACGCCGCCTCCATCGCGGCTGCCTCCGGACCGGAGGCGTCGTCGAGCGCACGCAGCCGCATGGTCAGGCCGCCGAGGCCAGCAAGGCCGGCGCCACCCGAAGCTCGGGAAACACCTGGTCCATCCGTCCCCAGGCGAAATCGCGCAGCAGCCGTTCCAGCCGCGGCGCGGTGCGGCCGAGATTGAGATAGTGGCGAAAGCGCGACAGCCGCCCGGCGCCGGCGATGCGCGGCTGGCCGGGATCGACCTCCCAGGGATGGGTGTAGAACATGCCGCCGCGCCGCTCGGTGCGGTGATAGGTGGCCAGCATGCGGCGGAACACGGCATAGGGCAGCAGCCGGAAATAGCCGCCGCCGGCGCAGGGCAGGTTCTGGCCGCCCAGGTGCAGCGTGGTCATCGGCACTTCCCACAGCGCGCCATCGGCCACTGCATGGATGAAGCGCGGCGCATCCGGCGCGCCGTACAGGTCGTGGCGCACCGGATAGATGCTGGAGCTGTAGCGGTGACCGGTCTCGGCCAGGATGGCATAGGCCCAGGGCGTCGCCGGGCCAATGGAGAAAGTCGGCGCGCGATACCCGGCAATGGTGACGCCGCCGATATCCTCCAGCAGGTGCTTGGCGCGGATCAGGTCCTGGCGGAATTCTGCGGGCGACAGCGTCGCCACCCTTGCATGGCCATGGCCGTGGCTGGCCAACTCATGCCCGGCGGCGACAATGCGGCGCACCAGCGCGGGATGCCGCTCGGCCACCCAGCCCAGGGTGAAGAAGGTGCCAACCACGCCGGCGCGGGCGAACTGCGCCAGGATGCGATCGGTACTCGCCTCCACCCGGCGCTCGAACCCGTCCCAGCTGTCGCGCGGCACGGTGCGGGCAAAGGCCTCGACCTGGAAGTAATCCTCCACATCCACGGTCATGGCGTTTTGGATTTGGCTCACGACAGGCCGCTGCGCTGCTGGCCGGCGCCGCCGAACATGTCCACCAGGCGTTGGAACAACCGCTCGCGCCGCGCCACCGCCTCCTCCAGCACCTCCACCCGGCGCAGCAGGTCGGCATAGGAACGGCCAGCCTCGCCTTGGCCCATGCCGCCTTGGGCCGCAAGCCGCAGCGGGATCACTTCGGCCCCCAGCTCGGTCTCGCCAACGCCTTCACCGCCACCTTCGAGATCGGCGTGCAGCTCATCGGCCGTCGCGTTGACGATGCCAGCATCGATGGAATGCGTCTCTTCCAGGGCGGCGTACAACAGCACCCGGCCAGCCAGCCGGTTGATCCGGCGCGGCATGCCGCCGGTATGGCGAAATACCGCGGCATAGGCCTCGGCACTCCATGCGGGATCGCCCTCCCAGCCGACCTCGGCGAGGCGGTGCTCGATATAGCCGCGCGTCTCCTCCTCGCTCAGCGGGCCCAAATGGTAGGAGGCGAGCACGCGCTGGCGCAGCTGGTCCAGGTCGGGGCTGGCCAGCTTGCGGCGAAACTGCGGCTGGCCGAGCAGGATGGTTTGCAGCGAAGCCTGGCCGTCCTCGGTCATGTTGGACAGCATGCGCAGCTCTTCGAGGGCGGCCAGCGTCAGGTTCTGCACCTCGTCCACCACCAGCAGGCAGCGCCGCCCGGCCGCGCGATGCTCGGCCAACATTTCGCCGAACAGCCGCAACAGCGTCGCCTTGTCGGTGGCGTCGGTCTCGATGCCGAAGGCGGCCATGGTCAGGCGGAACAGGTCGTCATGGTTGACCTGGGTCGTGTTGATGCGCGCCAGGGTATAGGTCTCGCGGTCCAGCTCGGACCACAGCCGCTCGACCAGCGTGGTCTTGCCGGCACCGACCTCGCCGGTGACGATGATGAAGCCCTCGCCCTGCGACAGGCCATAGATCAGGTGGGCAATCGCCCGGCCATGGCCGCGGCTGGTGAAGAAGAAGCGGCTGTCCGGCGTGAGCTGGAACGGCATGCCGGTGAAATTGTAGAACCGCTCGTACATGGATGCGCCTGGTGATGCCTAGAGCAATATCCGATCGGACGGCTTGATCCGATCGGAAGGTTTGCGTTTCTTAGCAGAAAGCTGGCGGAAAGCCGGTCAGAACGTCTTGCGCACCCCGAGGCTGACCAAGTTGGCCTGATAGCCGAAACCGCGCTGGGTCGAGTTCGCTCGTGTAAACGTATATGACACACGTGTGGATAAAGTTTCCGACAACGCCCAGTTCACGCCGGTGCTGAACGTCATCGTCTGTTGACTGCCGAAGCCGCCGGCGGTGCGCTCGCCGTAGCTGGCCTGGGCATTGCCGCGCACGCCGGGGCCCAACTCGCGTTGCCAGGCGATGCTGGCGTTGGTGAAGCTGAACGTCGGCGCGACGGCACCCGGCGCATCGCCGCTGAGGGTGGTGCGCTCGTCGCGGTTCAGCGTCACCGTGAACACATCCATATCCCCGATCAGCACGGCGCTGGCGGTATAGCGCTTGACCTTCGACAGCCCGCCCTGTGCGCCGGAGAAGTTGTTGGTCAGGATCACCGGCATGCCGGTCACCGGATCGATGGTGATGCCGCTCCGGCTGAGCTGCGTTCGGCCGATCGAGTTCTGCAGCTCCTCCGCCGCATTGGCCATGCCGTCCGAATAGGCCAGCGAGACGCGGGTGCGCGCGGTCGGCGCCATGCTGCCCTCAAACCGGTACGAGGGACCGCCGTCGCGGTAGCCGTAACGCACGGTGACGCTGGTGTCAGGGTCGGGCGTCCAGCGCGCGCCGGCGCTCCAGTACGCGGCGTCGATGCGGATCTTCCTGGTGCCGCCGTACTGCACATCCTGGTGCCCGAGTTCGCCCAGCATCGTCACGCTGCGGGTGACAGCGTAACCGAGATCCAGCGATTCGGTGTTGCGATGCGCGTTCTTCAGCACGCCGACCCCGTCGATTTTGCTGCGCACCGCGGTGACGGTGAAGTTCAGCCGTTCGAATACCTGTCCGCTGGTGAACGAGGCCTGGGTGGTGTTGATGGTGGTGATGCCGGCGGCAACGGCCGGCGCGAAGGGCGTGCTGGCCTGCAGCCCTTGTCCAGTCTGCTTCAGTACCGAGTAGGTGTGGCTGAGTTCGGCGCTGCCGTAGTCGCCAAAGGCTTGGCGCAGCTGGGGAGACACCGTAAAGCCGCTGGTCTGCACCATGTCCTGGCGCGACAGCCGCCCGGTGGCGCCGCCGCCCAGCCCGCCGGCGCGCGAATACTCCGCCGCATAGGCCGAGGCATTGATATACAGCAGGTCCTCGAAGATCGTCGCCCGCGCGGAGGCGTTGAGGTTCTGCGGCACCGAGTTCATGTTGGAATTGCGCAGGAACATGCGCAGCTGCGGGGAATAGACCAGCGAGCCGGTCAGCCGCCGGCTGGCGCCCTGGATCGACAGGCTCGGCGTGATCGTGGTGAGCAGGTCGGCCGCCTTGCCTCGGCCGCCGCCACCGCCGCCGCCATTGGTAGCCGTCAGTCCGCGCACATTGTCGGTGGCGGTGACCTCCACATCGATCCCGGGGGTGATCGTCCAGTTACGCTCCGCCCCCCCTGGCGCACCGATGCCCGCGGGACCATAGGCGCGCGCGAAGGCGCCACGCAGGTCGCCGAGTTCCACCGGCGCGCCCAGCTGTGGCAGCAGCTGCGCCTGCACCGGGCCGCTTGCCAGCACCAGCCCGACCATCGGCGCGAAGGCGGCACCATAGCCCCAGCGCGCTGCTCGCCGGCGGCGCGCGCGCATCACATCAGCTGTCGTCATGGCCGGTCGACATGGCGGTTCACTCACTCGCGATCCCGGTAACGGCCGCGCTTGGCCGACACCATCTATAAGCTTCGGCCGCAATCTTAATGTGAAGACTCAGGAGTAGGAACCGAAATAATGATACGCGCCGAAGGTGTAGCTCGTTGTCACCCGAATTTTATTCAGCATGAGGGTGATCGTCGGGCAGGCCTTGATCAGGTCCAGCGCCGCCAGCACCTCGGCGCGCTGCGTCCGCTCGGCCTCCACCACCATCACCACCTGGCCGACCAGCGGGGCAATCGTGCTGGGGTCCGAGGTCGACAGGCAGGGTGGCGCGTCCAGGATGACGATGTGATTGGCGTAGCGCCGCCCCAGTCGCTCGATCAGGGCGGTGATCGGCCGTGCCACGGTGCCCTCGGCACCGCCCTCCAGCGAGTCGACGCGGCGCACGCCGACCGGCAGAAACGACAAGTTGGGGATCACGGTGCGCACGATGGTGTCCTCGACCCGCAAGCTGGGGGTCAGCGCCAGGTCGATCAGCCCGGGCCGGTCGCCGATGCCGAGCTGATCCGACAGCGCGTTCTGCTTGGCATCGACGTCCACCAGCAACACTTCGCGCTGGGTGTGCTGAGCGATGCTGCCGGCCAGGTTGAGCGAGGTGAAGCTCTTGCCCTCGCCCGGACGCGCGCTGGTGATCATGACCAGGTTGCCGGCGCCGCGGCCGGGCGTGTAGCTGCCACGCACCGAACGCAGGATCTGGCCAACCGAGACGCGGAATTCCTCCGAGATGCGGGTGCGCGCCTTGCGCCCCACCACCATGCCCGCCCGCTCGAGCGATACCAGGTCGAGCGTCAGCGGCGCGGGCACCATGGTGTCCAGGTTGACGCCCGGCGCCAGCTCGTCGCGCGACCGGATCAGGGTGGAGGCCGGACGCGGCGCCGGACGCTCCAGCACCAGCGCCCCGGCGGCAGCGCGCGCGGCCTCTGCGGCGGCTTCAGCGTCGAACGAAGCCGGCGGCGGCGGTGGCGGCAGGTCCGCCTCGTCGCTGGCCGCGGCGATGTCCGGTATCGCATGGGGCGGCATCGCGGCGTTCACCGACGGCGGCAGCGGTAATGCGTCGGCCGCGGCAGCGCGCGCCCGGCCGGTGGACTCACCGGCTGAACCCGCGGCTGATCCGGGCGTTGAGTCAGCGGCGGCGCCCAGGCCGCCGACACCGCCAAGGCGGGCCGCCAGCCGTTCAGCCAGGTGATCAGGTCCGAGTGCCATGGCTTAGAGCAACCCTCCCTGCCGGCTGAGGCGATACAACAGCCCGCCATAGACGCCGAGCAACAGCACGAGTGCCATGCTGAACGACAGCACCGAGATGATGCGCGCACCCGGCGACGACACCGCGACCATCGAGATGCTGCCCGCCACCGGCAGGCCAAGATCGCGCAACTCGTCCAAGGTGTGGAACGACTGGTCGAACTGCGCCAGCAACAGGGCCAGCCCGATGCCCAGCGCCATCGCCGCCACCAGCACGCCGCTGGTCAACAACCCGCGCTTCGGCTCGACGGCGTTCTGCGGCACCTGCGGCGGGTCGACGATCTGGATCTTGATCTTGTCGGCATCCGCCTCGGCCGCCGCGGCGATGCGCATCGATTCGCGCCGGCCCAGCAGCTCCTCATAGTTCTTTCGCAGCACTTCGTAGTCGCGGTTCAGGTTCATGAACTCGGCCTGCAGGCCGGGCGCGCCGCGCGCAATCTCCTCCAGCCGGTTGCGCTCGCGCGTCGAATCGGCCAGCTGGCGCTGCATCGAGGACAGTGCTGATTCCGCCTCGACCAGGCGCACCTTGAGCTGCTCATAGACCGGGTTGGGCTGCGAGCGGCTGCGCTGGCCGGTGGCGCCGGCGGCTCCGGCATCGGCCGCCGCGCCGCTGGCATCGCGGGCATTCTGCTCGGCCTCGCGCAGGGCGTTGGCGCGCAGCGCCTCCAGCTCGCGCCGGGTGAACACGACATCGGGGTGGTTGGGCGTGTAGCGCAGCATCAGCTGCTCCAGCCGCGTCTGCGCCTCGTCCAGCTTCACCTTGGCCGGGCCGGTCAGCGCCCGCAGCGTCGCCGCCGCACCGCCGGCGCCCGTCCCCTCGGTCTCGGTCACCAGCAATGGCGGCACCGCGGCCACCTCGGCGCGCAGCATGTCGCGTTTCACCTGCTCGTCCTGCAGGCTGCCTTGCAGCGCGCGCACCATCTGTTGCGCGGTTTCCATCCGCGTCACGCCGTTCAGGTCGTTCGGCAGCAAATCCATGTATTTGGTGCGGAAATCCGCCCGCCGCCGCTCGGCATCGCGCAATTGCCGTTCATAGGCGGCGATCTGCTGCTCGATGAACAGCGTGGCGTTCTGCATCTCGGAGCGGTTGGCGCCTGTCTTGCTTTCGATGAAGGTGGTCAGGATCGTCTGCACCACGTCGAAGGCCAGCTTGGGGCTGGTGTTGCGGTAGGCGATGGTGAACAGGTTGCGGGTATGCGGGGTGATCCGGATCTGCGTCGCCAGCAGCTGGACCAGCGACTCCAGGTCGGATGAGCCCGAGATCTGCAGGTCGAGATCGGTGTTGGAGATCAGCTTCTCCAGGTTCGGCCGGCTCAGCAGCGTGCGCTGGAGCATGTCGACCTGGCCGGAGACCTGGTTCTCGACGGCCAGGCCGCGCAGCAGCGGCGTCAGCACCGCATCGGCATCGACATACAGCCGCGCACTCGCTTCATAGCGGTTCGGGATCATCGTCACCGCCACCCAGCCGACGGCGCACACAATCCAGCTGCACGCCACCATCGCCCAGCGAAAGCGCCATGCGGCCGAGGCCTGGCGGCGGATCAGAACGCGGAGCTGTTCCATCCCTCGAACCCTCGCTCTAGAACCAGCTTTGCGGAATAAGCAGCGTATCACCCGGGCGCATCGTCACGTTCTGGCAGATGTCGCCGTCCTTGATCAGGTCGTTCAGGCGCACCAGGATCTTCTCCTGCTGGTCGCCGACGCGCCGGATGATCGATGCCTTGTTGCCGGAGGCATAGCGCGTCAGGCCCTTGGTGGCGATCATGACATCAAGCACCGTCATGCCGTCGCGATAGGGAAGGGCCACCGGCTCGGTCGCCTCGCCCAGCACCTTCACCTGGCGGTCAAACGGGCCGATGAAGTTGGTCACCATCACCGTCACGATCGGGTCCTGGACATATTCCTTCAGCCGTTCCTCAAGCTCCTTGCCCAGTTGGGTCGGGGTCTTGCCGGCGGCGATGATATCCGGGATCAACGGCATCGAGATGCGCCCATCCGGCCGCACCGGAATTCCCGGCATGCTCAACTCCGGCGCGCGATAGACCGAAATGCCCAACTGGTCCCCGGCGCCGATGACATAGGTCGTGGAGGCCGGCAGTGCCACCGCCGAGGTGGTCCCCGGGGCCGCCGCCGCCGCATCGACCGCGCCAACCGTGCCGGGACAGGCCGGTCCGGTGCTGTACTGCGGCGCCGCGCCACAAGACGCTAGAACCGGCAGGGCGGCCAGCATCGCCAGCCGCGCAAATGACCAACATGCCTGAACTGGGCGTGCCGGGTGTCGCGGTCCAGGGGAACAAATTTGGATCATATCGCTCTCTTACTATGCGGTGTGCAGCCCGGTTCCCGATGACGCCGAGGCCCACCGACCCGGTGCACGGCGAATGCGGTCAAAGCGCGCCGGCGGCCCGCCCGAAGACGACGCCACCCCGAAAGACAACCGGCGAACCGGGTGGTAGGCGCGGAAGGAATTGAACCCCCAACCTCTGCCATGTGATAGCAGCGCTCTGCCATTGAGCTACACGCCTGCATTGTGCATCCTAGCTCATACTCGCAAAAAAGCATGGCGCGACCGGCCGCGCAACGATGACCGCCGTCGAGCCGCACAACCAACACCCCAACCAACACTGGCTCGGTGGTGTCGCCAATGCCGCCAAGCGCAAAGCTTTCATATCTCAAATTCTCGCCCGATTTGCCTATCATGGGTATCACAGCCCGGTAAAGACGATCTTGCCGTTCGTCCGCCGGATCACCTCGAGGTGATCGGCACCGCCGTTTTCAGCCGCCAAGCTGCGCCCAGCGCCGTCCATTGCGGCATTAAAATGTCGAAACTGACGAAGACGAGTCATTTTTTGACACATAGAGACGTTTTTGTCGTGCATCCGATTACCTTGGAAACCAACACTGCTCCAGCCGCTGCCAGCGCCGTACGAAATGATACAGGAGCGGCAGGTCAAGCCTATGTGAATGGAACATGACGACAATTTCAGGCAGGTTTCCATAGCGATGCTATTGTCATCCGCCGGACGTTGCGTGCACCGCCAAGTGCACGCTAACACCCCACCGGCTACGATTCCCGACCCCGCCGCGTCTCGTCTTGGCGAGGGAGCGTTTTTCAGGAGCACCTTATGACGCGTCTTTTTGGCGGCTTCGTCGCCTTGGAAATGATAGTATTGGGTATTTTAGAACTCAGCCTGTGTTTTCTCATTTTTTATGTAATCTTCTTGCCAGGAGACATCGCGACACCCGTCCAAAGCCTGCTGGGCCTTCACCCGGCAACCGCGCGCCATGCCGCCGTCCTGTCGCTGACCATCGGCGTGATCTCAATGACGATCGGCATGTACCGTCCGGAAGTCTGCCTGCAAACCCGTCGCCTGCTGGTCAATTCGGTGGTCGCCGGCGTACTCGCCTTCCCCGCCATCCTCGCACTCAGCGCGGTGACCGATCTCGATCCCAGTTTCCTGCTGGGCCAGGACGCGCTGTGGCCGATGAAAATCCTGCTGTCGTGGATCCTGTTACTGTTCGTCACCCGCCTATGTTTCCGCATCGTTCTGCGCAGCGGCCTGCTCAGCCGCCGGGTGCTGATCGTGGGCTCGGCCGCCCAGGCCGCCACCACGGCACTGGCGCTGCGCTCGATGCGCCGCGGCTTCTTCAGCCTCGCCCGTGTCGTGCCCCCCGCGGACGCCGGCGAGGTGACGGCCGCGCGCCTGCACGGCCAGCGCATCTGGGCCGTGGTCGTCACCCAGGACGCCCAGGCCACCATGGCGGGCGCCTCGGCCCGCCTTGCCACCGCGCGCATCCGCCTGTTCGACGACGTGGCATTCCGCGAACAGCAACTCCGCCGCCTCGACCTCGACCATCTCGCCGATGACTGGCTGGCGGGCGACACCCGCGCCACCCCCCTTGCCCCGCGCCGCCTCGCCACCGCCATGCATCGCGCCGCCGATATTGCAATCAGCCTCATCATCCTGGCCATCACCCTGCCGGTCATGCTGGCGACGGCGGCACTGGTGTGGCTGACCAGCCCGGGCCCAATCCTGTACCGTCAGATCCGCGTCGGCCAATACGGCCGCACCTTCGTGCTGTTCAAGTTCCGCTCCATGTATCTGAACGCCGAAGCCCAGGGTCCGGCCTGGGCCGCGCGCCACGACCCCCGGGTCACCCCGCTCGGCCGGATCATGCGCCATTGCCGCATCGACGAACTGCCGCAGTTGTTCAACGTGCTGCGCGGCGAGATGAGCATCATCGGTCCCCGGCCCGAGCGCCCGCATTTCGTCGCCCAGCTCGACAGCCTGATCCCGTTCCACGCCGACCGCACCCGCGTGAAGCCCGGCATCACCGGTTGGGCCCAGGTCAACTACCCCTA
>JANXSA010000605.1 GCA_025352915.1 Rhodospirillales bacterium
TCCCCGGCGGCTCCTCCGCCGGCGCCGGAGTCTCCATCGCCGACGCCATGGCATACGGCGCCCTGGGCACCGACACCGGCGGCTCCTGCCGCATCCCCGCCGCCATGAACGGCATCGTCGGCTACAAGCCCACCGCCCGCCGCGTCCCCATCACCGGTGTCATCCCGCTGTCCACCAGCCTCGATTCCATCGGCCCGCTCGCCAACTCCGTCGCCTGCTGCGCCGCCATCGACGCCATCTTCGCGGGCCTTCCCCTCCCCACCCTCACCCCACCCCCCCTTTCAGGCCTCCGCCTCGGCGCCATCCAAAACGTCGTCCTGGCCGACATGGACCTCGAAGTCGCCACGGCCTACGAAGCCGCCCTCTCCAAACTCTCCGCCGCCGGCGCCCACATCATCCGCACAACCCTCCCCGCCTTCGACGAAATCCCCCGCGCCAACGCCCGCGGCACCTTCGCCGCCGCCGAAGCCTGGGCCTGGCACCGCGACCTCATCGCAACCCACTCCGAAGGCTACGACCCCCAAGTCCTGCGCCGCATCCTCCCTGGCCGAGACATGGCCGCCGCCGACTACGTCACCCTGCTCACCGCCCGCGCCGAAATCTGCGCCCGTGCCAACACGGCGACCCAAGACTACGACGCCATGGTCATGCCAACCTGCCCCCTCCTGCCGCCCGCCATCGCCGCGCTGGAAGCCGAAGCCAACGAATATACCCGCGTCAACATGCTCCAGCTGCGCAACAGCGCCTTGGGTAACTTCCTCGACCGCTGCGCCATCTCGCTGCCCTGCACCCCGCGCGGCGCGCCCCCGGTCGGCCTCATGCTGATGGGCGAAACCATGGGCGACGCCAAACTGTTCCGCGTTGCGGCGGCGGTCGAAGAGGCACTCAAGTAAGAATGTTCTTTTTTGAAAAAAAGAACCAAAAAACTTTCACTCATTCGCTCCTCACTCAAACACCGAGCTAATGGATAAAGTTTTTTTGCTTCTTTTTGTTCACAAAAAGAAGAATCTTCCTTCAACCACCCCCCCCGGGAGCCCCACCCATGAGCAACCCTGAAATCGACGCCCTGCGCGCCGCCATCGCCGCCCGCCCCAAGCCCGCCGACCTCGCCGAAATGCGCCGCGGCATCGACGCCCGCGGCCTCGCCAACAAACTGCCGGACGACGTCACCGTCGAGCCCGTCACCGCCGCCGGCGTCGCCGCCGAATGGACCACCACCCCCAACGCCGCCGCCAACCGCGCCATCCTGTACGTCCACGGCGGCGGATACGTCATCGGCTCGCTCGACAGCCACCGCCACACCGTCGCCGAAATCGGCCGCGCCGCCGCCGCCCGCGTGCTCGCGTTGGATTACCGCATGGCCCCCGAACACCCCTTCCCCGCCGCCGTCGAAGACACCGTCGCCGCCTACCGCTTCCTCCTCGCCCAAGGCTTCGCCCCCGGCCATATCGCCATCGCCGGGGACAGCGCCGGCGGCGGCCTGGTCGTCGCCGCCATGCTCGCCATCCGTGACGCCAAGCTGCCCCAACCCGCCTGTGGCTGGGCCATTTCGCCCTGGATCGACATGGAAGCCACCGGCGCCTCCATGACAACCAAATCCGCCGAAGACCCCACCGTGCAAAAAGCCGGCCTCGACTTCATGGCCAAGACCTACCTCGCCGGCGCCGACCCGAAAAATCCCCTCGCCGCCCCCCTGCACGCCAATTTTACCGGCCTCGCCCCCCTCCTCATTCAAGTCGGCGCCGCCGAAACCCTCCTGGACGACGCAACCCGCCTGGCCAGCCTCGCCGGAGCCGCCAACGTCGCCGTCACGCTGGAAATCTGGCCGGAAATGATCCACGTCTGGCACAACAACCACCCCGTGCTGGCCGCCGCCCGCAAAGCTATCAATAACGGCGGCATCTTCATCCACGCCACCATGAACGGGTCAAACCCCGTCACACCGGCTGTGCCGTAAGGAAACGAGGCGACGTCGTTGCCGTCACGGCGCGAAGCCGCGCCACTGGACCCGCTGGGGCCTCAGTCTGCAGCGCCTTGTTCCCGGCGGAAGGTGGCCGTGGGGTAGACGCCGAGAATACGGGTTTCGCGGGAAAAGAACTGGAGTTCTTCCAGGGCGCGGCGCACCGCGGGTTGCTCGGGATGCCCTTGGACATCGCAGAGGAACTGGGTGGCGGTGAAGTGTCCGCTGACCATGTAGCTTTCCAGCTTGGTCATGTTGACGCCATTGGTGGCAAAGCCGCCAAGGGCTTTGTAGAGCGCGGCGGGCACGTTGCGGACGCGGAAGACGAAGGTGGTCATCAGGTCGGGCGCGTCGGGGCTGAAGGTGCGGGCGGTGCGCGACATGACGTAGAAGCGGGTGGTGTTGTGGTCGGCGTCTTCGACGTTGCGGCGCAGGATTTCCAGCCCGAAGATCTCGGCGGCGAGGTCCGAGGCGATGGCGCAGTCCTCGGGGTTGTTCCAGGCGGCGACCTGTTCGGCGGAGCCCGCGGTGTCAGCTTCGACGACGGCCTGGAGGTTCAAATCCTTGAGGATGTTTCGCACCTGGCCGAGGGCGACGGCGTGCGAATGGGCGCGTTTCAGCCCGGCGATGGTGGCGCCCTTGGGGGCCAGCAGGCAGTGCTCGACGCGCTGGAAGGCTTCGCCGACCACGAACAGGCCGGATTCCGGCAACAGGATGTGCATGTCGGGCACCCGGCCGGCCAGGGAGTTTTCGGTCGGCATCATGGCAAGTTCGGCGGCACCGCTGCGCACCGCTTCCATCGCTGCCTGGAAGGTGTCGCAGGGCAGGGTGGTCCAGGAGGGATAGGCGTTGCGGCAGGCCAGGTCGGAATAGGCGCCG
>JANXSA010000635.1 GCA_025352915.1 Rhodospirillales bacterium
GGGTCTCGGACCCTGGTGGGGTCCAGGGGCAAAGCCCCGGCCTTGCTTTCTCTTTCGCCGCCTAAACGCCAATTGGGCTTCTACACCGTTGGCATGGCCTGCGACAGTCGCCCCCCAATGCGCACCGGCTCCACCGCCAGGGCCAGGCCGGTACTGTCGCTCGTGACCACCAACAGGCCGCAGAGCGTGGCTTCACCTTCGGCCGGGGCCAGGCGTTCGCCAGGCATTTTGCGCCAAAAGCGGATGGCAGCACCTTCCTTTTGCATGCCGATCACGCTGTCGTAGTCGCCGCACATGCCGGCATCGGACTGAAACGCGGTGCCGCCCGGCAGGATTTGGTAATCGGCCGTGGGGCAATGGGTGTGGGTGCCGACCACCAGGGAGACCTGGCCGTCGAAACTATGCGCGAAGGCCATTTTCTCGCTGGTCGCTTCGGCATGGAAGTCCATGATAATGGCCGAAACCGATGCGCCGAGCTTGTAGCGCGCCAGTTCCTGCGCGGTCAGCCGGAACGGGCAATCCAGCGCATCCATGAATAACCGCCCCATCGCGTTCAGCACCACAGCCTTTCGCCCATCGGCCAGCTCAACCGTCGTCACCCCGGCGCCGGGCGTGCCGGGCGGAAAATTCAGCGGCCGGATCAGCCGCGGCGTCTCGGCAATGTAAGGCAGCAGCTCCTTGCGATCCCACGCATGGTTGCCAAGCGTGATCACATCGGCCCCGGCGGCAAAAAAGGCGCGCGCCATATCGGGCGCCAGGCCGAAGCCGTGCGACGCATTCTCGCCGTTCACGATCACCAGCTCAGCCCGCAGGGTTCGCTTCAAATCCGGCAGCTTCGCCACCAGCGCATCGCGCCCGCTGCGGCCGACGACATCTCCGAGAAACAGAATTCGCATGAAGCGGGCGTAGGCGCCGGGTCACGTCAAGTCAACGCGCTATCCGGAGCACTTCGCGTTCAGTGGCGATGACATGCAGCCGCACATCGAGCGGCCCGGCCGGCACCTCGAGCATCTCCTGCGCCGCCCAGCCACAGCCGATCGCCACCGCTCCCGGCAGACCGGCCAAGCTGCGGTCATAGAAGCCGCCACCGTACCCCAGTCGCCGCCCGGCCCGGTCAAACGCCAGCAACGGCACCAACAACCAGTCGGGCGTCATGATGTCGCCAGTGGGGCGCATGGTGCCGAAACGCTCGGCCAGCATCGCCATGCCAGGCTGCCAATGCCGGAATATCAACGGGCTGCCACGCTGCGGCGTCTCCGGCAGCAGCACATCATGGCCGCGCCGATGCAACGCTTCCAACAGCGGACGAATGTCGATTTCGCCACCCATCGGCCAAAATCCGGCCACCCGGGCGCCGGCTGGCGGCGGCGCCGCGGCCAGCAACAACGCCCCGAGCTGGCGCCCAAGCGACGGGTCGAGCCCCTCGCGCGCCGCCAGCGCCGCGGTCCGCGCCGCGCGCTTTTCGTCCGCCAGATTGTTCAACGCGAAGTGTGGAGCCGCCCTGGCCGTTGGCGGTGCATCCTCCCAAGGCCTGCGTGAGCAGGTGGGCGCCGGGTAACGAGACCAAGGCCTCGACAGAGCCAGCTCCCTGGGAGTGCTGGTTGGCCCTGGGGATGTAGTGCCTGACGCACCGGGCAGCTCCACCCTTTCTATCTAGGCGCAGCGCCACCGGACTGCAACTCAAGTTCGCCGGCAATCTGCTCGGCACGGGCAGCAAGTTTCACCAGGCGTTTGGCCGCCGCCTCGCCATCGGCTCGGGCGCGCGCCGGCCGGCTCGCCGTGGCGCGCAGCCCCTCGGCTTCGATCCGGAGATCGTGCAATTCATCCGCCATCAGCAGCGCCGCCAGCACCAGCAGCCGCGCCTCGCCGGACTGGCTGCCCAGCGCCTTGATGCTGTCGATCCGATTCTCCACCTCGCGCGACATCGCCGACAGGTGCTGTTCCTGGCCTTCTTCACAGCCAACGGTATAGCTGTAGCCGTTGATCTTGACGTTCACCTGGGGCATGGCGGCTCTCCCTCGTTAAGCCGGTCGCGCGAGGAAGCCATCAACCCGCCAACGCGCCGCGCAATTCGGCGATCAGGGCATCGAGCCGCCCCGACAACACAGCGACGTCGATGGATGCGCCATCGGCCAGATTCGCAACAGCGAGATTCGCAATAACGGGGTTCGCCGCCGCCTGGACCGGACGGGCGGCCAAGGCGGCAATCCGTTCCAACGCTTGTTCCAGCCGCATAGCCGCCGCCTCAGCCTCGATCCCGTCGCTCAACCCCGCCTCCGCCGCATCCGACATGACTTGAATTACTCAAGGTCAGGGGATTGAATGTCAAGCATGTTTCCCCTCAAAAACCCATTGCTTCGCACTGTTTTGCCGTACCCCGCCGTGGTGGTCCACGATCTCGCCCAGGCAAATGCGGCACTGTGCGAAGGACTTGCGCTCACCTTGTTGTCCGCAACCGGTGCCGCATCCTTCGCCGGCGCCGGCTGGTGGCGCGCCCTGGTGGCCCTCGCCCGCGCCACCCATCCGCACACACCCTGTCAGGATGTGCTGGATTGCGCCGACGCACCGGGCCACGCGATGGCGGCAATCCGGCTGGGCCAGGCGATCCTGGTGCTCGACCCCGCTTGCCCCGCCTTTGCCCGTGTCGCGGCACTGGCCGCGGTATTGCCGGCCCGCCCCCCCGCGCTGGACCTCGGCGAACCCGGCACCGCCCGCCGCCTGCGCGCCTGGCTGGAGACGCAGCACCATGATGACAGCGGGGCGGCATTGCGGTAGGACGCGCCGAGAGCAACCGGGCCAGCCGAGCCGGCCCCGTAGACCAAGCCGTCGAACAAGCAGCTGCGAAGCAAGAGGAAACCCCCATGCGGATTACCCAGCGCGTCAAAAAGATCCTTGACTGGTATGAGAGCGACAACCCGGGCTCCAAGGGAAACCTCGCCCGCATCCTGATGGAGGGCAAACTCGGCGGCACCGGCAAGCTCGTCATCCTCCCGGTCGACCAGGGTTTTGAACATGGCCCCGCCCGGTCCTTCGCGCCGAATCCCGCCGCGTACGACCCGCACTATCATTTCCAACTTGCCATCGAGGCCGGGCTTTCCGCCTATGCCGCCCCCTTGGGCATGATCGAGGCCGGCGCCGACTCCTTTGCCGGCGCCATCCCGACCATCCTGAAGATGAACTCGTCCAACTCGCTGGCCACCTCCAAGGACCAGGCCGTCACCGCCTCGGTGAACGACGCCCTGCGCCTCGGCTGCTCGGCGATCGGCTTCACCATCTATCCCGGCAGCGAATACGCCTTCGACCAGATGGAAGAGCTGCGCGAGCTGGCCGACGAAGCCAAGTCCGCCGGCCTGGCGGTGGTCTGCTGGTCGTATCCGCGCGGCCCGAACATCAGCAAGGAAGCCGAGACCGCGGTCGATATCTGCGCCTATGCCGCCCACATGGCAGCCCTGATGGGCGCCCACATCATCAAGGTAAAGCCGCCCACCGCCGCCATCGGCCTGGACGCCGCCAAGAAGACCTATGAGAGCCAGAAGATCGACGTCTCCACCCTGGCCAAGCGCGTTGAGCACGTGATGCAGGCCAGCTTCGCCGGCCGCCGCATCGTGGTGTTCTCCGGCGGCGAGGCGAAGGACCTCGAGGGCCTGTTTACCGAGGTGAAGGGCCTGCGCGACGGCGGCGCCAACGGTTCGATCATCGGCCGCAACACCTTCCAGCGCCCGAAGGCCGACGCGCTGGCGATGCTGGCCAAGATCATCGAGATCTACCAGGGCAAGGCCTGAATCTATGGCCGGCGAAGGTGACGGCTGCCGTCTCTACCTGATCACCCCGCCGGCCATTGATCTCAAACGCTTCCCCAAGCAGATGGCAGCAGCGCTCGACGCCGGCGATGTCGGCGCCGTGCAACTCCGCCTCAAAGACCTCGACGACGACGCCCTCAAGCGCGCCATCGACGCACT
>JANXSA010000640.1 GCA_025352915.1 Rhodospirillales bacterium
GTTGGGCGCGGGGTTGCTGTGCGGAGGCGGGGGCAGGGGATGGGGGGCGGGGGGAGGTTGCCGGATTGCCAGAGTGCCAGGAGTGCGTCCAGGCGGGCGAAGATGCGCGCGAAGATGCCCGCGATCAGCGTGGCGATCAGGGCGTCGAGGGTGGCCGGCAGGCGGGCGCGGGTCTGCTGCCCCAAGGGGCATGGGGGGGTGGCGATCGGGGCGCCGAGGGTTGGTCCGGTTGTCATTGGGATGGATAATAACTAACTGTTGATTTTAATGCAAGGGGAATTTTAGCTTTGTAGGAATATTTTTGGCGCTGAGGGGGTGGAAAGAGCCCCCCTCCGGCTCCCCCCGCCCAAGCGCGAGGGGAGAGAAGTAAGGAGTGGACAAGGTTTTTTTGCTTCTTTTTGTTCACAAAAAGAAGACTTCCTGCCGCGGGGTTTCCCCCATTGGCGCGGCATGGCACGCTTGGGGAAAGTCCAAGGAAGCACGCGCGTGACCCTGATCCTCGCCAGCCGTCCCAATGTTTATTCCGGCAGTCCGCTCGACCGCGCAGCACTGCGCCGCGACGATGCTGGCTGGATCGAGGCGGCGCTGGAGTCCGGCGAGGCGTTGTTCGTGCCGGTCTGGCGGGCGCGCAACCTGATGCGCGGGGTGGCCGAGGGCACGCCGGAGGCGGTGTTTCTCAGCGGGGCGGCGGCAGCGGCGCTGAGGCTGCGGGGCTGGCCGGATGGCGGCATCTGGGCGTTTTTGGGATTGCAGGGGCCGCGCCCGGTGTTCTGCGTCGATATTTCGCCCGAGGATGATCCGATCCCCTTGCTGCCGCCGGAAATGGGGGCGTTCACCGATTTGCGCGCCGTCGCCGGGTTGTTGCCGGAGGGCGATGCCGCGATCCTGGCACATGCGCGCGGGCTGATGCACTGGCGGACCAAGCATCGCTTCTGCGGCATCTGCGGTGCGGCCTGTATCCCGCAAAGTGCCGGGCATTCGATGAAGTGCACCGGCTGCGGCGTGTCGCATTTTCCGCGCACCGACTCGGCGGTGATCATGCTGGTGCATCGTGGCGACCGGGCGCTGTTGGGGCATTCGACGCGGTTTCCGAACTCGAAGATGTATTCGACGCTGGCGGGGTTCCTGGAGCCTGGCGAAACCCTGGAAGAAGCCGTCGCGCGCGAAGTGTTCGAGGAAGCGGGGGTTCGGGTGGACAACGTGCAATACCATTCGAGCCAGCCCTGGCCGTTTCCGGCCTCGATCATGCTGGGGTTCTATGCGCGCGGGCTGACCGAGGAAATCACCATCGATCCCACGGAAATCGCCGACGCGAAGTGGTTCTCGCGCGATGATATGCTGCGGCATCGGGATCTCGGGTTTCAGTTGCCGCGCGGGGATTCGATTGCCAGCCGGTTGATCGCGGACTGGCTGGCGGCGGGGTAAGGACAGGGGGAGGAAGTCTTCTTTTTGTGAACAAAAAGAAGCAAAAAAACTTTATCCGTTAGGGTTGGGGACGCGGGGATGATGGTGGAACACCAGAGCGCACGCCACCCGCGAGGGTCAATGGATGAAGTTTTTTTGCTTCTTTTTGTTCACAAAAAGAAGATTCTTCCCTCGCCTTACGCTGCCTGCGCGAACGCGGCTTGCGAGACCAGGTTCACCACGATCGGGTGATGATCGGAGGAAGCGCGGCCGAGCACCTGGGTGCCGAAGCAATCGAGTCCGCGCACCAGGCAGCGGTCGATGCGCAGGGGGACGAATTCGGCCGCGCGGTGGGTTGGCTCGCGCGGGCCGACGTCGCGGAAGCCGGGGACCATGCAGGGGCCGACCAGGTTGAAATCGCCGAGCACGGCGGCGCGTTCCGGCAGGGCGCGGGCGATGCGCCAGAGCTGGCGGCGGTTCAGCACCTGGCCGTGCGAGAGGTGGACGTTGGCCAGGGCGAAGTCGCCGACATCAACCACCAGGCCGATGCGACGGAACATCGCGCCGTGCGGCAGGATGACCACGCGGGGGTGGGCGGCCGGTTTTTGCCGGGTCCAGACGGCGAGGCCGTGGACGCGGCCCGGTTGCAGCCGGCGCATGTAGTGGCCGCCGACCATATGGGGCAGCGGGTCGATCGCCTGGGTGGCTTCCTGCATCAGGAGCACGTCGGGCGCCTCGCGGGCCACGAGGGTGGCGACCTCGTCCGCGGTGGCGCCGACGAGGCGCAGCAGATTCCAGCTGATGATCTTCATGATGGTGTCACATAGGCAACTCGGCGCGGCTTCGCCATGACGATCGTGATGCGGGGCAACAGGCGGGCAATGCGGAATCCGCGTAGCTCGGTTAGAAATTCGGTAACCGGTTGCCGGTTCGGCAGTTGCGGGCCAGATGTTTGGATTAGTAGATGGAGATGGCGATGCAGAGGGGCTCGATCGATGCCGCCGAGGTGGCGCGGTTCAACGCGCTGGCGGCGCAGTGGTGGGACCCCGAGGGGCCGATGCGGCCGCTGCACCAGATGAACCCCGCCCGGATTGGCTGGATCGATGCGCGGTTGCGGCGGCGGTTTGGCGCGCCGGTGCGGGTGCTGGATGTCGGCTGTGGGGCGGGGCTGGCGGCCGAGGCGCTGGCGCGGCTGGGGCACCGGGTGACCGGGCTGGACGCGGCCGGCGAGGTGCTGGAGGTGGCGCGCTTGCATGCTGAGGGCCAGAGATTGGCCGGGGCGCAGGCGCTGGCGCTGGATTATCGTCTAGGTGCGGCGGAGGATTTGCTGGCCGGGGGCGAGCGTTTTCCGGCGATCACGGCGCTGGAGGTGATCGAGCATGTGGCCGACGCACCGGCCTTCCTGCGCACGCTGGCCGGGTTGCTGGAGCCGGGCGGGGTGCTGTTTGTCTCGACCCTGAACCGCACGCAGCGGTCGTGGCTGACCGCCATTCTCGGGGCGGAGTACGTGCTGCGGTTGCTGCCGGCCGGGACGCATGACTGGCGGCGCTTCGTGACACCGGGCGAACTGGCGGCGGGGATGCGGGCGGCGGGGCTGCGGCTGGCCGATATCACCGGGATGGCGCCCGATCCGTTGCGCGGTGGCTGGCGGGCGGGCAAGCGGCTGGCGGTCAATTATCTGGCGATGGCCGAGGCGCCGGGCGGGTGAACCGGACGGGCGCCGCCGGCAGCAGCGAGAGCCGGTCCAGCTTGGTATTCCTGACCGACGAGCCCGCGGGCGGCGAGGGCGGCGAGGGCGGCGAGGGCGGCATCGGCTAGGCTCGCCGGGCGGATTCCCAGGCTTGCGTCGCGCATGGTTGCCGCGCGGCGCGCGCGCCGGTATGTGTGCGCCCCCTTCGCAACCAACGGCACACCATTCCTCCCATGGCCCGCATTGTCATGAAGTTCGGCGGCACCTCGGTGGCCGACCTCGATCGCATCCGTAACGTGGCCGCGCGCGTCAAGCGCGAGGTTGAACTCGGTAACGAGGTGGCGGTGGTGGTTTCGGCGATGTCCGGGGTCACCAATACGCTGGTGAAATATTGCCAGGACCTGTCGCCGCTGCATGACCAGCGCGAGTATGACGCCGTGGTGGCGACCGGGGAGAATGTGACCGCCGGGCTGACCGCGATTGCGTTGCAGACGATTGGCGTCGAGGCGCGCAGCTTTGCTGGCTGGCAGATCCCGCTGGTGACCGATGATGCGCATGGCAAGGCGCGGATCGACAGCATCGACGGCGCGGTGCTGATTGCCCATATGCAGGCTGGGCGGGTGCCGGTGGTGGCGGGGTTCCAGGGCATCGGGCCGGATAATCGGGTGACCACGCTGGGGCGCGGCGGCTCGGACACCTCGGCGGTGGCGCTGGCGGCGGCGTTGAAGGCGGATCGGTGTGATATCTATACCGATGTCGACGGGGTTTATACGACCGATCCGCGGATCGTGCCGCGGGCGCGAAAACTGGCCAAGATCGCCTATGAGGAGATGCTGGAACTGGCCTCGGTGGGGGCCAAGGTTTTGCAGACGCGCTCGGTAGAGCTGGCGATGAAGGAGCGGGTGCGGGTGCAGGTGCTGTCCAGCTTTGGCGACGAGACGGGCGCCAGCCTGCCGGGCACAATGGTGGTGGACGAGGAAGAGATTATGGAAAAAGCGCTGGTGGCCGGCATCGCCTACTCCCGCGACGAGGCCAAGATCACGGTGCGGCGGGTGCCGGACCGGCCGGGTATCGCGGCGGCGATCTTTGGCCCGCTGTCGGATGCCAATGTGAATGTCGACATGATCGTGCAGAACGTCTCGGCGGACAGCACCACGGACCTCACCTTCACCATCGGGCGCACCGATTTGCCGCGGGCGCAGGCGGTGCTGGCGGCGCATCGGGGGGAGATCGGTTATTCCGAGCTGCTGTGCGACCCCGAAGTGGCCAAGATAAGCGTGGTCGGGGTTGGGATGCGCAGCCATGCCGGGGTGGCGCGGACGATGTTCTCGGCGCTGGCGGCCAAGGGGATCAACATCCAGGTGATCTCGACTAGCGAGATCAAGGTTTCCGTGCTGATCGGGGCGGAATACACCGAGCTTGCGGTGCGGGCGCTGCATACGGCTTATGGGTTGGATGCGGTAAGTTAAGGAAGGCGGGGGCTTCGCCCCTCGACCCCACCAAGGGCAGTCGCCCTTGGAACCCCTCACCTAAGGGTCGCTTGAGGAAGGGGGCCATCCGAGCGGTTCGGACATCTCGATGGCCCCCTTCCTCAAGCAACCCTTAAACGAATGGAGTCCAGAGGCCCTGCCTCTGGCG
>JANXSA010000655.1 GCA_025352915.1 Rhodospirillales bacterium
CCGATGTCCCTGCATCGGGGCGGCGTTTCCTCCTTCCCGGCACCAAAAATGCCTCGCCGGCCCTCAACCGGGAGACTTTCCGGACGGACACTTACTTACCTGAGTGCCTATGGGGTGAAACCCTGGCCTTAATTGCCTTCATCGGTCTTTGTATTCTGATGGTTGGTATAAGGCGGTCGCGGCGGCGGCCTCCCGGAATCGGGGGGCCATCGCCGCACGTCAGCCGGTCAGGACGACTTGCGACGCAGCGCGTCGATGAACGTCAGCATGTTGGCGGTGTCGAGGTAGTCGGCATGGGAGACCTTGATGAAGGCCTCGGTCTGGCCGTCTTCCATCTTGTCCATCATCGCCTTGTCATTGATGTGCATGTTGTAGAAGGCGTCCTCGATCTTCTTCTTCAGGTCGGCCGGCAGGCTGGCGAGCATGGCGAAGGGCGAGCCGGCGAGCAGGTCGGACTTCCAGGCGATGCGGAGGTCGGTTTTCTTGGCCATGCCCTTGCCGACCATGCGGTCGAAATTGGAGTCGCCGTCGGCGTTCCACCAGTTCATGGCGATGTCGACGGTGCCGTTCATCAGGGCGATCACCGCGTTCTCGTGGCTGCCGGTGAAGTTGACGTTGGAGAAGAAGGTCTCCGGGTTGATGCCGACCTTGTCGAGGAAGAAGCGCGGGGCGAAGTTGCCCGAGGTGGAGTTGGGATCGACCAGGCCGAGCTTGCGGCCCTTGAGGTCCTGGATGGTCTTGTACGGGCTGTCGGCCTTGACGTAGCCGACCGAGTAGTAGCCGACCGCGCCGGCCTTGCTCCGGGTGGTGGTGAAGGCGATGGCGTTGCCGTTCGACTGCTGGTGGGCGCGGACGTAGCTGCCGGGGCCGTAGCCGCCGATGTGGATGTTGCCGGCCTTCTGGCCCTCGATCACCGCGGCGTAATCGCTGGCGACGCGCAGGGTGGTCTTGATGCCGGTCTGCTTGGTCAGGTAGGCGGCCAGCGGGGTCATGCGGTCGACCACGCCCGAGGAGTTCTCGGAGGGGACGACGGCGATGACCAGCTCGGTCGGGGCGGTTTGAGCGCGCGCGGCGGCGGGCAGCACGGCGGCGCCCGCGGCTGCGGTCAGCAGGGTACGGCGGTTGATCATGGCGGAGGTTCCTGTGTCGGGGGTCAGGCTGCGGCGGAGATCGGGATGCCGGCGGGGAGGCCGGCCATGACGGGGGTTGCCGCGAGATGGGCCATGTCCATGGCGTCAGCGACTTCCAGGCCGTAGAGGTCCTGGGCGATGGACGGGGTGAGTTCGGCGGGCGCGCCGTCGAACACGATGCGGCCGGCCTTCATGCCGATCAGCCGGTCGCAATAGCCGGTGGCGATGTCCAGGTCGTGCAGGTTGCACAGCACGGTGATGCCGTAGTCGCGGTTGATGCGGGCGAGGGCGTCCATCACCACGCGGGTGTTGCGCGGGTCGAGCGAGGCGATCGGCTCGTCGGCCAGGAGAATGTCGGGCTCCTGCACCAAAGCGCGGCAGATCGCCACGCGCTGTTGCTGGCCGCCGGAGAGGGTTTCGGTGCGCTGGGCGAGATAGGCGCCCATGTCGAGCTGTTCGAGGGCGGCGATGGCGAGCAGGCGGTCCTCGCGGCTGAACAGCTTGATCATCGAGGCGGCGACCGGGCGCTGGTTGAGGCGGCCCATCAGGACGTTGGTCAGCACGTCGAGCCGGCCGACCAGGTTGAACTGCTGGAAGATCATGGCGCAGCGCTGGCGCCAGTCGCGCAGGCGGCGGCCGTCGAGTGCGGTGATGTCGGTGCCGTCCCAGGTGATGCGGCCGGCGGTGGGGTCGCTGAGGCGGTTGATCATGCGCAACAGGGTGGATTTGCCGGCGCCGGAGCGGCCGATGACGCCGACGAATTGGCCGCGCGGGATTTCCAGCGATGCCGAGTCGACGGCGCGCATGGTGCCGAATTGTTTGGTCACTCCGTCCAGCACCAGCATGTGTGCCAACCCTTGCCCCGTTTTCGAGGGTGTTATGGCGGCGCTCGGCGACAGCTTGTGGTCGGTTTGATGACAGCTGCGTGACGGTTGGCGGGACGGGGCGAGGCCGGCGGGGCCATGGGTGCGGTTGCCGGCCGGCACTTTCGCTGCGGAGTCTCATCGGATAAGGTGCAAAATGATAACGAGATGCGTGCGCAAGGGGTCGGAATGCTGTTGGAGCGGTGGTGGGACAGGCTGCGCCGCACCGTTCGGGCCTGGCCTGATCCGGTGGCCGCGGCACCGCGCCGGCCCGGCCGGGGGTTTAGCGAACAGGCCTTGCCGCCCGGTCGGATTGGCCCCGGTGCCATGGACAGGGATTTCGAGTTCCCGCGGGCGCCGCGCAATCCCGGCGTGGAATTGCGGCCGCTATCGGAAGCCGGGCCACCGGGCGCCAGCGTGCCATTTCCGGATACGCCATTCCAAACCACCGGCCCGCATGGCCATCGCGCGCGCATGCGCGACAAGCTCATTGCCCGCGGCCCTGATGCGCTGGCGGATTACGAGCTGCTGGAGATGCTGTTGTTCCTGGCCTTCAAGCAGGGCGATACCAAGCCGCTCGCCAAGGCGCTGATCAACAAGTACGGCAGCTTTGCCAATGTCATCGCCGCCCCCGCCGATGAGCTGGGCCGGCTGCGCGGCGTCGGGCCGCACGCGGTCACCGCCATCAAGCTGGTCCAGGCCGCCGCCATCCGCTCGGCGCGGGCCGAACTGCTCAACCGCCCGGTTCTCGGCACCTGGGATCAGCTGCTCGACTACCTCAATCTGGTGCTGGCGCGCGAACGGATCGAGCAGTTCCGGGTGCTCTTCCTGGACACCAGGAACCGCCTGCTGGCAGACGAGCCGCAGGCCAAGGGCACCGTCAACCACACGCCGGTCTATCCGCGCGAGGTGGTCAAGCGGGCGCTGGAACTCCACGCGACGGCCCTCATCCTGGTGCATAACCACCCGTCCGGCGACCCCAAGCCGTCGCGCGACGACATCGAGATGACCAAGGAGATCCAGCACGCCGCCGCCACGATGGGGATCGTGCTGCATGACCACATCATCGTCGGCAACGGCGCGTTCTTCAGCTTCCGCGACGAGGCGCTGCTGGGCTGAGGCGCTACTCCTCCGCCGCCAGCCGCGCTGCCTGGTCCTCGGCGGTCAGCGCGTCGATGAACTGGTCCAGGTCGCCCTGCATCACCCGGTCGATCTTGTAGAGCGTCATCTCGATGCGATGGTCGCTCACCCGGCCTTGCGGGAAGTTGTAAGTCCGGATGCGTTCGCTGCGGTCGCCGGTCCCCACCTGGCTCTTGCGGTCGGCGGAGCGGGTGGCGTGCAGGCTGAGGCGCTGGGCCTCGTAGATGCGGGCGCGCAGAATCTTCATCGCCTTGGCCTTGTTCTTGTGCTGGCTCTTCTCCTCCTGCATCGCCACCACCGTCCCGGTCGGCAGATGGGTGATGCGCACCGCACTCTCGGTTTTATTGACGTGCTGCCCGCCCGCACCCGAGGCACGGTAGACGTCGATGCGCAAATCCTCCTCGTTGATCTGCACATCCACCTCCTCGGCCTCCGGCAGCACCGCCACCGTCACCGTCGAGGTATGGATGCGGCCCTGGCTTTCGGTCGCCGGCACCCGCTGCACCCGGTGCACGCCGGATTCGTATTTGAGGCGGGCGAACACCGACTTGCCGGTGATCTCCGCCGTGGCCGACTTGATGCCGCCCAGCCCGGAATCGTCGAAATCCATCACCTCGAACCGCCAGCCCCGCGTCGCCGCGTATTTCTGGTACATCGCAAACAGCTCGGCGGCGAACAGCCCGGCCTCGTCGCCACCGGCGGCCGGGCGGATTTCCAGGATGGCGGAGCGGTCATCCGCCTCGTCGCGCGGCAACAGGGAGATGCGGATGTCATGCTCCAGCGCCGGAATGCGCTCCTTCAGCTCGAACAGCTCGGCCTCGGCCAACTCGCGCATGTCGGCGTCGTCCAGCATCGCCTGCGCCTCTGCGCGCGCCTGCTCCGCCGCCCGCAGGTCGTCCACCCGTGCCACCACGGGTTCGATTTCGGATAGTTCCTTCGACGCCTTGGTGAAGGCCTCGCCGCTGATGCCCTCGTTGAGCAACGCGCGCAGTTCCTCGGCGCGGGCGACGATGCGGTCGAGCTTGAGGGCGAGAGACATTATCGTATTCCAAAGCAAGGCAAGGCGAGGGCTCTGCCCTCGACCCGCTGGGGCCTGAGGCCCCAGACCCCCAATACTTAAGTCATGGTTTCCAAAGGCATTGCCTTTGGTGGGTCCAGGGCAAAGCCCTGGCCTTACTGCCTAACCCAGCTTCGCCGCAAGCTCCGCGATCGCCACTTCCACCTGATCCCCGGTTCCAAGGTTCTTCACCTGGGCGACACCGCGGGCAATCTCGGCTTCTCCGATGATCACCGC
>JANXSA010000081.1 GCA_025352915.1 Rhodospirillales bacterium
CGATATCGTCCTGGCCTGCGCGAAGGCCTGGAAGTTCCTCACCGATGATCCAGAACGTATCCGGTCAATCGGAGTGCGCAAATGGGCATCGGTCAGTGGTTGAGACGGGTGGTATAAGAATCTTCTTTTTGTGAACAAAAAGAAGCAAAAAAACTTTGTCCATTTGCTTCGTGCCAGGAGACGGGCGTTCGTGCGGGAGGCCGGCGGCCATCGGATGAAGTTTTTTTGCTTCTTTTTGTTCACAAAAAGAAGACTTCCTCACGTCCATGTCGGCCGCGCGACCGCGACCGCCCCCTGTTCCGCGCGGGTGATCTCAAACGCCACCACCGGCAGCCGCAACCGCTCGGCGGCGTCGTGGTCGTGGGTGGCGATGATCAGGGCCGCACCTTCGTTGCGGGTTTCGGCCAGCAGCAAGTCCAGAACCTCGACGGCGAGCGACGGATCGAGCGCACTGGTCGGCTCGTCGGCCAGCACCAGGGGCGGCTGATGCACCAGGGCGCGGGCGATGGCAACGCGCTGGCGTTCGCCAACGGAGAGTGCATGCGGCATGCGGTCGAGATGGTGGGCGACGCCGAGGCGCTTTGCCAGGTGCTCGACCCGGTCCGGCGCTGGGCGGCCGGCGATCTCGGCCGGCAGGGCGATGTTGCGGCGCACCGACAGGAACGGCAGCAGGCCACCGGTTTGCAGCACGTAGCCGATGTGCTGGGCGCGAGTGCGGTCCTGAAGTGCCGCACCACCGCGCCAGGCGGCGGCGAGGTCGATGGTCTCGCCATGCGGCGAGAACGCGAAGCGCTCGGCACCATCGGGCGGCAGCGCCATGGCGAGCAGATCGAGCATGGTGCTCTTGCCGCTGCCGGACTTGCCGAGCAATGCGACACAGCTCCCGGGCGGCATCGAGAAGCCGGGGACCTCCAGGCGAAACCCATAGGCGCCGGCCCGCCGGGTGACGTGCAGCGCGCGGATATCGAGGAGAGGAGCGCTCAAGGCAGCGCCGACAATGGCACCGGATAGACCGCTTCGCCGGCATCCCGGCCGCCGTCGAAGCTCTTCCACAGCTCCGGCGTGCGGTTGAAATCCTGGTAGAGCCGCAGGCGCGATTCGAGCGTGTCGAGCAGCTCGGTTTGCGCCCCGCCGCCCATGTTGCGCCAGGTGGTGCGGTCGAGCGTGGCAATGTCGGAGACGTAGGGCAGGCCTTCGAGATACTCCCCCAGGATGCCACCGAGGCTTTCCAGCCCGCGGGCGCGCAGCGCGTCCGGGTCGCGGGCGAGATGGGCGGCCACGGTCTGGAGCCGGTCGAACATGGCGTTGCTGTCGAGCAGGTTGGCGCGGCCTTGGTCGATGATGAAGCGCAGCGATTGCGCGAGGTCGTTGAGCTGGTTGCGGGTCAGCAGCACCCGGACTTCCAGGCATTCCGGCGGGTTGGTGCCCTTGTAGCCATCGGACGCCCAGGCACGGACCAGGTCGGGCGCCGCCGCCCGGTCCTGGCGGCCGAGCCAGGCCAGGCGCAGCGCATGGCCGACCATGGCCGCCCGGTCCTCGGGGTTCGGCGGCGTGCGGCTGGCCTGGGCGGCGGCCTGGTCGGTGCGCACGGCGCGCAGCTTGCCGAGCATGTCGCGCACCACGCGATCCATCGCCTCCGGGTCGCCGTTGGGGACCGGGAAATACTGCGGGCCCAGGGTCGGCAGCGGGACGGAAGTGAGCGCGGTGTACTGGCGTTCGGCGAAGGCGTGGTTGTTGGCGCCCTGCGGCGTCTTGATGTGCAGGGTCATCAGCGCCACACCGGCGGCGCGCGCCTTGTTGCCCAGTTCCTCCGGCCCCATGCGGGTGCCCGAAAGCGGGTCGTTGGCCGACAGGCTGCCGGCATCGGTCACCAGGATGATCACGCGGCCCTGGATATCGCCCCAGTCGAGCTTGTCGATGGCTTCGGCGACGGCGGCGAAGCTGTCCTCGTTGAACGACAGGCTGTCGACGGTGGTGGCCTTGATGTCCTGGATCTTGCGCACGAAGCCGTCGGCGTCGGTGCTATCGGCGAACTTGGCGAAGATGCGGTTGAGGTATTCCAGCCGCGGCTGGCGGGTGAGGTTGTTGCGGAAGCCCATCAGGGCATAGCGCGTCGGCGCGCCGGGTTCGGCCGCGGTCGCCTTGACGAATTCGCTGAGTGCCGCGCGCACCTTGTTGATGTAGGGATCCATCGACAGGGTGGTGTCGACCACGAAGGCGATACCGACGCTGAATGGCGCCTGCTGGCCAGGTGCTTCGGCGGAAAGCGGGATGGAGGCGACCTCCATCATCCGGTATTCGCGCCCGTCCTGCAGCGACACGCTTTCGGCCTGGAGGATCGGCAGAAGATAGAACTGCCGCTTGATGTCGATGTGCACCGCCGGTTCCAGCGCCACCACCGGGAAGTCGGCCGGGCGCGGCGTGCGCTGCGCCGCGGCGGCGAGGCTGCGCGCCTCCTGCGGCGGGGTGGCGCCGCCGAGCATGGCCAGCAGGGAGTCGCGGTCGCGGAAGAACAGGGTGCGTTCGCGTCCGACGGGGTTGTGGAAGGCGGCGGTCATGGTGTGCAGCCAGGGGATGGTCTGATCCTCGGACAGCCAGCCCAGCGTGGCGCC
>JANXSA010000136.1 GCA_025352915.1 Rhodospirillales bacterium
GCTGACCGCCGGGGCCAATCTGGTGCGGGTGGGCAGCACGCGCATGCCGGGCCAGGCGGTGCCGGTGGCGGGCGGGTTTGTCGGCAACTCGGATGACGCGCTGGGGATGACGGTCAATGTCGCGGTGGCGATGTTGCAGGAGGCCCAGGGCTAGCGAGCGCGAAGGCAAAAGTCTTCTTTTTTTCACAAAAAGAAGATTCCTCCCTTCGCGCTTATCAGGGCCCCGCAGCGAGCCCGGCCGGGCGGCGGTCGTCGTTGGCGCCGTAGAACAGACCAGGGCGCATGCGGCCGGACAGGGCGGAGTCGGGGACGGAGGGCGTGGCGCCAGGAGCGTTGTCGCGGGGGGCGTTGTCGCGGGGGCGGACGATGGCGGCGACGGCGCCCCAGGGGGATTGCTCGGTGATTTTGTGGCCCATGGCTTCCAGCAGGCGGCGGGTGTCGGGCGACAGGGCGCGGGTTTCGGCGAAGAGTTCGTCGGGCAGCCATTGGTGGTGGATGCGCGGGGCGTTCACCGCTTCCTGCAATTCCATGCCGTGGTCGACGAGGTTGAGGATGGTTTGCAGGGTGATCGAGATGATGCGGGCGCCGCCGGGGGAGCCGAGGACGGCGTAGGGCTGGCCGTCGCGCAGCAGCAGGGTTGGGGACATCGAGGAGAGCGGACGCTTGCCAGGGGCGATGGCGTTGGCTTCGCCCTGGACCAGGCCGAACAGGTTGGGCACGCCGAGCTTGATGGTGAAGTCGTCCATCTCGTTGTTCAGCAGGAAGCCGGTGCCTGGGGCGACCACGCCGGCGCCGAAGCCGCCGTTGATGGTGGTGGTGACGGCGACGGCATTTCCGGCGGTGTCGGCCACCGAGTAGTGGGTGGTTTCGGGCTTTTCGTGCGGGGGTGTGCCTGGGGCGAGCTCGCGCGAGGGGGTTGCGCGGTCGGGGTTGATGGCGGCGCGGATGGCCAGGGCGTAGTCGCGCGAGAGCAGGCGGTCCAGCGGGTTTTTGACGAAATCGGGGTCGCCGAGATGGGTGTTTCGGTCCAGATAGGCGTGGCGCAGGGCTTCGGTCATCAGGTGGACGGTGCGGGCGGAGTTGAAGCCCGACGCCCGGATATCGTAGCCCTCCAGGATGCCCAGCACCATGCAGATCACCGTGCCGCCGGAGGAGGGCGGCGGGGCGGAGACCACGGTCCAGCTGCGATAGGGGCAGGTCAGGGGCGCCATTTCGCGGACGTTGTAGGTGGCGAAATCGGCGGCGGTGAGCACGCCGTTTGCGGCACTGGACGCGGCTTCGACGGCGGCGGGGATGGCACCCTGGTAGAACGCTTCCGGGCCGGACTGGGCGATGGCGGCCAGGGTGCGGGCGAGGTCGGGCTGGGTCAGGCGGTCGCCGGGCTGGAAGGGGGTGCCGTCGGGACGCAGGAAGATGCGCGCGGCCTCGGGGTTTTGGCGCAGCCGGGCGGTGGCGGATTGCAGAATGTCGGTATCGCCGCGCAGCAGGACGAAGCCGTCGCGGGCGAGGCGGATGGCCGGGGCCATCACCTGGGCGCGCGGCAGGGTGCCGTACTGGGTGAGGGCGGCGTCCAGGCCGGCGACCGAACCGGGGATGCCGGCGGCGCGCCAGCCGGCGAGGCTGGCGCCGCGGGTTACATTGCCCTCGGCGTCCAGGTACATGTCGCGCGTGGCCGCCGCCGGGGCGGTTTCGCGGAAGTCGAGGAAGGTGGTGCGGCCGTCGGCCAGGCGCAGGGTCATGAAGCCGCCGCCGCCGATATTGCCGCAGCAGGGGTTGACCACCGCAAGCGCGTAACCCACGGCCACCGCCGCATCGACCGCATTGCCGCCGGCGCGCAGGATCTCGACGCCCGCCTCGGTGGCCAGGTGTTGCGCCGAGACCACCATGCCATTGGCGGACTCAACCGCTGGCCGCGATGCCGCGAACACGGGTTGCGCCAACAACATTGCGATCAGGAAGGCAAATGGATGAAAGTTTTTGCTTCTTTTTTCAAAAAGAAGCGCTTGTTCTTTTTTGAAAAAAAGAACCAAAAAACTTTTATCCATTAAGTCCCGCATTACGGCAGTTTGGGGAAGGTGACCCCGATCATGTCGCCTTCGCGGACGATGGCGGCGAGCTGGGTCTCGGTCCAGCCTTCGGTGCCCGCCGGGCGCAGCGGGAGGACCATCCAGCGGTAGTCCGCTGTGCTGTCGACGACGCGCAGCTTCACCTGTTCCGGCAGGGTGGTGCCGAATTCGACCAGCAGGCCGCGCGGGTCGCGCACGGCGCGGGCGCGGTAGGCGGCGGATTTGAACCAGAAGGGCGGGTAGCCGAGCACGGCGCGCGGATAGCACGAGCACAGGGTGCAGACGACGAGGTTGTGTTCCTCGGCCGTGTCTTCGAGCACGCCGAGCGGCGGCATGCCGCGCATCGGGATGCCGAGTTCCTCGGCGGCTTGCGCGCCATCGGCCAGCATCCGGGCGCGATATTCCGGGTCGGTCCAGGCGCGGGCGACCATGCGCGCGCCCTGGGCTGGCGAGGCATTGTCGGTGATGCGGATGCGCTCGGCGATTTCCGCCTGGGTGAAGACGCCCTTGGCGGTGAGCAACTGGCGCACCGCGGCGAGCAGGCGGTCGGGCGGGGTTTCCAGCAGGGTGGTCATGCGGCTTGCTCCAGCCAGGACTCGTATAGTTCGACCACGATCGCCTCGCCCTTGGCATCCGGCCAGATCGTCTGGGGGACGAAACGCACATGGTAGAGGTTCAGCACCGCGGCCGGGCGGGCGAAGGCGAGGTCTTCCGGGTTGGGGAAGGCGCCGAGATGCTTTTCAACCACGCCGCGGGCGCCGCGCAGGTAATGCGGGGTGCGGATGTGGCAGGGGCCGCGGGTTTCCGGCCAGTCGTCGCGGACGCGGACCTTGGCGCCGGGGGCGAGGAGAGCGCTCACTTTGTGTCCTCCAGGGCGGCGCGGAGTTCGGCCTCGGTGAACACGCCCTTGGTCAGCATGTTGTCGGTGATCGAGCGCAGCCAGCGCTGGTAATAGGTCATGCGCAGGTAGTCGGCCTCGGGGATCGCCTCGATCGCGCGGCGCATCTCGTCCACGCTCATCAGCTTCCTGGCGCCGAGGATCTGGCGCATCGCGTCGATCTCGCGGTCGAAATCGTTGAGCGCGTGCGGCTCGACATCGACGGCGTCGCACATGAACTTGGACACGCCGCCCAGGTCGTGCATCGCGCGGGGGTGCGTCTCGGGGAGGGGGGTGTCGGTGCTCATGGTGCGAGATTAGCGCGAAACGAAGGCCGAGGGGAAGAAAGGCGTTCTTTTTTGAAAAAAAGAACCAAAAAACTTTTATCCATTGGGCCGGGTCTTTGCCGCCAGCGCGGGTCTAAATGGACAAAAGTCTTTTTGTTTCTTTTTCTTCAGAAAAAGAAGATTCATTCTTAGTTCCCTACCGTCTCCCCAGGCGAAATCCCCCACAGCCCATCGCGCTTCAGCCAGCCGCGATGATCGCCGACGCGGACTTCGCACCAGGCGGCGGTGGCGGCACAGCCGCGCATGCGGCCGACGACGCCCGGCCGCAGCACCGCCACCGGGCCGGCGTCATCGGCGGCTGCCCGGCGCAGGGTGCTTTCATTGGCGACCATGAAGCTGCGCCGGCCGGTCAGGTTGGACTGGTGGACCCAGCCCTTGACGCCTTCGTTGTCCTCGATCAGGCGCCAGGTCTCGAATTCGCGCAGGACGCGGACGGGTTGGTCGGGCCGGCGGTAGATCCAGTCGACGGGATAGCGCTGGCCGGGGCCGACGCGCAGCTTCACGCCGTCATACAGGATGCCGGCCCAGCGCGGCAGGGCCTGGCCGGTGACGCTGCCCTTGGTGGTTTCGATCGGCTTGGCGTCGTCGGGCTTGATTTCGGGGGGCTTGGTTTCGGGGAGTTTGACGTCTGGCGGCTTCGCGGCCGCGGCGCCGGCGGCCACCCCGGCGGCGGCACCGGCGGCAACGCCTGCCGCGACAGCGGGCTTGGAAACCGGCGGCTTGGAGACCGGCGGCTTGGAGACCGGCGGCTTGGCGGCGACGGGGGGTTTTTGTGGTCCGGTATTGGGCCGGGGCGACACCACCGGCGGCTTGGCGGGGGGCCGGGGCGCGGAGGTACCCAGGGCCGAGCGCGGTGCGGCTTGCGGCAGGACCGGCGAGGCCATCGGCGCCACCTGCTGCACCGGCGCGCGCGGCGCCGGCACCGCCCTGGGTGCCGTCGCCGGCGCGGCGGCGGGTGCCGGGC
>JANXSA010000141.1 GCA_025352915.1 Rhodospirillales bacterium
GCCTCGACGCCCCCCGTAGCCGAAGGCGCTTATGGTTGAGGTCCAGGGTCTCGGACCCTGGTGGGGTCCGGGGCAAAGCCCCGGCCTTCCTTACCCTCCCATCGGCCCGAGCGCCCGGGCGAAGCGCGCCACGGCGGCCTCGCCGAAGGCGTTGGGCAGCAGGCCGGGTTCGCGGTCGTGGACGATCAGCCCGAGCCGCGCCGCCGTCAGCCGCTTGCCGTAGCACAGCAGGTGGTCGATCGACTGCATGACGAACACGATCGCCGGCAGGATGTCGCGATACAGCCGCTCGGCCTCCGCTTCATCCCCTCGCCGCATGGCGTCGTAGATAGCGATCTGCACCTCGAAGCAGTCCGGCGCCGGGATCAGCCCGGCGCACCCCGCCCGCAGATTATCGGGCAATTCCAACCCACCCCGCCCGTTGAACACCGCCAGCTTGCCCTCGGTCTCCTCCACCACCCGCGCGATCAGCGTCGCCGGCCCCTCGCCCTTCAGCACGGTGAAGTTGGCATGCCGCCGCGCCAGCTCGGCGATCGCCGACGGTCCCAGCCCGATGCCGATCAGGTCCGGCGCGTTCTGGATCCCGGCGGGAATCGGCGCGCGCTCGATCACCCGCCCGAAGAATGCCAGCAGCTCCGCCTCGGAAATCCCCGGCCGGCGCGGCGGTTGCAGCACCACCCAGGCCGCCCCGTTCGCCGCCGCCATCGCCACAGCTTCGCTCTGTTCCTCGACCGTGGCACCAAAGATCGTCACCGCCAGCGGAATCCGCCCGCCCAGGTCCTCGGCCGCCCATTCCACCACCTGCCGCCGCTCCGCCGGGGTCAGCTTGCCCACCTCGGTCGCCAGCCCCAGCACCGCCATCCCCGGCGCACCGGCCGCCAACACCGCCTGCGCCTGCCGCCGCATCGCCGCCCGGTCGAGCGCGCCATCGCGGCTGAAAAACGCGTACAAGATCGGCCAGATGCCGTGCGGTGCCTGGGTCATGACCCCCGCTAGAGCAGCGACCGCAAATCGTCAATTTCCGGCGCAACGTAACGGGCTGACCTCGGCGGCAAATGCGCCTAGACTCCGTCCCGCATGATGAGAGACCTGCCCAACCTGTTGACCGTGTCGCGCATCGCCGCCATCCCGCTGATGGTGGTGCTGGCGTCGTTCCGTTCGCCCGGCATGGATTTCGCCGCCTGCGTGGTATTCTCCATCGCCGGGATCACCGATTATTTCGACGGCAAGCTGGCGCGCGACTACGGCCACACCTCCGATCTCGGCCGGATGCTCGACCCGATCGCCGACAAGCTGCTGGTCGGCGCCGCGCTGATGATGCTGGTCGGCACCGACCGGCTGAGTGCCGCCAGCCTTTACCCCGCCATCGTCATCATGCTGCGTGAGATCCTGGTCAGTGGCCTGCGCGAATACCTCGCCGGCATCCGCATCGGCCTGCCGGTGACCACCCTGGCCAAGTGGAAGACCGGCGTGCAGATGGGCGCCCTCGGCGCGCTGCTGGCCGGCAACGACTCGGCGATGCTGCTGGGCATTCCCTGGCTGCCGGTGCAGATCATCGGCGAGGCGATGCTGTTCGCTGCCGCCGCCCTGACCCTGGTCACCGGCTGGGATTACCTGACCACCGGCCTGCACCACGCCTCCCAGCCGCAGCGCGCCACCACGCAAGTGCGCGAATAACCGGATGCAGCTTCTCGGCATCACCGGCTGGTCCGGCAGCGGCAAGACCACGCTGCTCACCGCACTGATTCCCTTGTTGACCGCCCGCGGCCGCAGCGTCTCCACCGTCAAGCACGCCCATCACGACTTCGACCTCGACCAGCCCGGCAAGGACTCCTGGCGCCACCGCGCCGCTGGCGCGCACGAGGTGATGATCGCCACCTCCCGCCGCTGGGCGCTGTTGCACGAGAACCCCGGCGACGAGCCCGACCTGACCGCCCTCCTGTCCCGCCTCGCCCCGGTCGACCTGGTGCTGGTCGAGGGCTTCAAGGCCTCGCCGCACCCCAAGATCGAGGTCCACCGCCCGTCCCTCGGCAAGCCGCCGATCTGGCCCGGCCGCCCTGATATCTGCGCCG
>JANXSA010000176.1 GCA_025352915.1 Rhodospirillales bacterium
GCAGTTGGTGCAGACGATGGCTCCGTCGCCACAGCCGTTGCCGTCACAGCCGCCATCGGTGCCAGCACCGGCGCGTCGGCGATCTCGGTTTGCAGGCGCTGCCAGTAGCGGTCGCCGTAGCGATCGGCCCCCAGCAGCCACAGCGCCGCCCGGGCCAGCACGGCACAGTCGAGCGCCTCGTTCCGCTCCCGCAGCTTGGCCCATTCCTGCCGGCTGAAGCCGCGCTTGTCCTTGGTCGTGCGCAGTTGCTCGGCGACCAGCTGCTTGACCCACTCGACCTCGATGCCGCGCGGCAGATGAACCCAACCCTGGGGGAAGGCATCGGATTCACCCCGCCCGAGCCAGAGCCGGCGATAGAGATCGGCCTTCCAGGTCGAAACCGACACAGTCCACAGCTTGAGCCCACGCCGCAGCTTCTGGCCGTTGACCAGCGCATCGACCAGCGTCGGTCCCTGCACCGGCTGCGCCCGGTTCCAGCCCTCCACGCCCTTGGTCGGCGCGACCCGCGGATCCCGCAGGTGGCGCAGGTGGCCGTAGACCGACGCCGTATCGCGACCGCCAGTGTCAACGCACAGCTTGGCGATGCGGATCGCGCCGCCAGCAGGTCGCGGCCAGTCCCGCGCCAGCAGCTTGGCCAGTGCCTCCCACGGTGCGCGCTCGCGCGGACTGCCGGGGATCACCACGTGGTCGATCAGCCAGGAGGTGAACCCCTCGGCCCAGCCCCAGACGTCGCACTCGATCCGGTCGTCCTGCACGTCCACGCCCGCGGTCAGCACCAGCACCCCAGCCGGCACCGTGCCGGGGAAAAAATCCTCGCGCCGCTCGACCAGGCGTTCCCAGTCCGGCGCCTCGCCATGCTCCTGCCAGACCTCGCCGAGCACCGTGTTGCGGAAGGTCTTGAGGTCCGCGGGCTTGCCCTGCGCCGCCTCCCAGTCCCGCGCGATCTGCTCCCACGACAGCCAGCCGACCGGCGAATACAACGCCGAGATGTGAAAGCCGATCGTGTGCGGGTCAAGTGAGATGGCTGTCGCCTGCCATTCCCCACCGGCCAGCATCGCGGTCTTGTGGTGCTCGCCGATCGCCGCGTCGCAGCCCTCGCAGTGATATGTGACGCTCGCCGGATTGCCCTTCTCCCAGATCAACCGCTCGAAGCGCAGCCATTGCAGAGCGCCGCAGTGCGGGCACGGCACGAAGAACCGCCGCTGGTCGCTCATCTGGTATTCCCGTTCGATCCGGCTGCGTCCGGCAAGCGTCGGTGTCGAGACGAGATACGCCTTGCGCCGCCAGCCGAAGGTGCGGGCGCGGGCTTCGGCCAGCGCGATCGGATCACCCTCACCCTCCACGTCGCCGGGATAGGCATCGACCTCGTCAAGGAACAGGAACCGCGCCGTCATCGAGCGCAGCCCCACCGCCGAGTTGGCGCCGGTCAGCACCAGGATGCCGCCGGGGAACTCCTTGGACAGCATCGTGTTGCCGCTGTCCCTGGCGCGGGCCGGTGCCACGCGCTCGCGCAGGGCTGGCGTCTCCTCCAGCAATGGATCGATCCTCTGCCGGCTGAACCGCTTGGCCAGTTCCACCGTCGGCTGCACCGCCAGCACTGGCGCCGGCACGTGGTGCATGATGTAGCCCAGCCAGCAATTGCCCCCTTCGCTCGCGCCCACCTGCGCGCCCTTCATGAACACCACGCGGCGAGCGGGGTGCACCGCGGACAGCGCGTCCATGATGTCCCGCAGATACGGGGTCCGCGATGTGCGCCACGGTCCCGGCTCCGACGAGGCGCGGGTGCTCAGAACGCGGTGCTGCTCGGCCCATTGGCTGACCGTGAGCTGTGGCGGCGGGCGCAACATCGCGCCCGCCCGCCTGCGGACATGCTCAGCGGTCCGTGCTGCGGTTTCCGAGGCCTGGGGGATCGAAGCGATCTGCGGCCTCCGTCAGTAGATCGGTGACGTGCTGCTGCAGCACGGTCTGCACCAAATGCGGCTCCACCCCGAGATCGGCGGCGATCAGGCCGGACACCCGGGCGGGCCAGTTCAGCAGCGCGTCGCGCATGGCGCCGGCAATCTCGTCAATCGCAGCATTGGCCGCCGCGGCGTCCAGCAGCCGGGACTTCTCCTCGTCGAGCGCCAGGCGCCGTGCTTCGACCTTGAGGGCGAGTTCGGCGACCTTGAGGCGGGCGAACGGCGTGGCGTCGGACGACATGCTGGTGCTCGATCCGCCACCTTGGGCGAGCGGCGACCGTATGGGATCGGCGGTCTCGACCATGCGGCGACGGGTCTTCTCTACATCCCACTGGCCGTCCGGCTCACGCGCGATGCGCCCGTTGCCGGCGGCCTTGCGCAGCGCGGTCTCGGTGACGCCGATGCGGCGGGCCAGTTCACGGGTCGAGGAGGTCAGCTCCGGCATGGCGGCCCCCTCCCGCCGCGCGCTCAGGCCCGGCCGAGGGCAGCCTCATGATCTGATCGATCGGGCACAAACGAAGCAATCATTCTGCGCTCAATCTGACTTGGCTGTGCCGCGCCCCAGCGCGAAGTGTCCATCACGCGCAGGGGACCCCGCCCCGCCAGGCAGGAGCAGCAGAGATGACCAACACCAACATCCCGCAGACCCGGAACCGGGAGTGGGGGTTCTTCGGAACCATGTCCCACCACGCCGATCCCGAGCGTGCCTGGGACATCGCGCTGGCCTTCATCGCCGGCACCACCGGGTGCAGCCCCGACGCCACGCGCGCCTTCCTGGACAGCCGCCACGGGCGCCACTTCGCGGACGAGGTCAGCAACCGCCTCGCGGAGGGCAAGGCCCTGGCCAGCGCGATCAACGCCGCCACGGCAACCTGGATGGGTTGGCGGATCAGCGCCCGCACCGCCCACGAGACCGGCATCCCCCGAGGGCTGCCCTACCTCACCGGCTACGTCCTGCATGCCGAGATCGAGGCCGATACCGCCGAGTAACGCGCCTCCCGCCGCCACCGCCCCGCCCGGCTTCTGCCCGGCGGGGCTCCAGGCAGTAGCAGGCGCCCGATGGTCGGGTGCCGCTACACCGGAGCACGCAGATGAGCCTTTCCCCCGCCGCCGCCATCGTCCTGACCCGCGCCGCCGAACGCCCGGACCGCCGCCTCGAATTCCACCGCAAGCTGCCCACTGCCGCGCGCCACAAGATGATCGACGCCATGCTGCGCGACAGCCTGATCGTCGAGAGCCGGGGCGATTACCGGTTCGGCGCCGGCGCGCTCCTGATCGAAGACTCCGCGACCGGACTGATGCTGACCACCTTGGCCCTGACCGACGCCGGCTTCCGCGCCCTGAACCTCGACCCGGCCGGCACTGACGAAACGCCCGGCACCGGCGCCACTGTCGCGCCCACGACGGCCTCTGACGCCGCGGTGGCACAGGAGGCCATGGCCGTCGCCGATGCCATCGACGCCGCAACCGCGGCGCCCACGCCACGCGATACCGCACGGATCACCCTGCGCGACGCCGCCACGGCCGTGCTTGCTGCCTGGGATGACCAGGACAACCGCGACACCGACATCATCGCCGCCCTGGAGGCGCCAATGGGCACCCTGCGCACCCTGCTGGCCGAGAAGGCACCGCGTCCCGACAACACGCCGCGCAAGCCGCGTGAGGGCACCAAGCAGGAGGCGGTGCTGACGATGCTCCGCCGCACCGAGGGCGCGACGGTGGCGCAGATCGCCGAGGCAACGGGATGGGCCAGCCACACCGTCCGCGGCTTCCTGGCCGGGCTGAAGAAGAAGGGCATCAAGGTCGAGGCCCTGGAGCGGGTCCGGATGGTCGGCCCCAACAAGGAAGGCGCGAGGGGCTCCTTCACCATCTACCACGTGGCTGCCTGAGAACGCGGCGATGTCCCGCGAGAGACGCTGGATCATCCTGGCCGCGGATGGCCGGCACTCCACCCTGGGGTGCCACGCCCCACCAGACGAGGAGGAGGTGGCGAAAGCCGCCTCCGCCCTCGCGGCGGTTGGGCTTGCCGGCTGGTATGTCATCCTCGACGGCGACTATTGGTCGCGACGCGCGCCTGTCGCGCTCACCATGGTGCAGCCCTTGGCTCACGCGACCGACGCCGGCTGGCCCGCAGCCGAGGCCGCATTCGAGGCACTGCGCGTCGCAGCGACGTCGTCGAAAGTCCGATCCTCGCCATCCAGCACAGCGACCTCGCCGGTGATGTCCTGCCAGCGCCGCACAATCACATCGACATAGGCCGGGTCGATCTCCAGCAGTACCGCCCGTCGCCCCGTCCGCTCCGCGGCGATCATCGTCGTGCCGGAGCCGCCGAACGGATCAAGCACCGTGTCGCGGTGCTTGCTGCTATTGCGGATCGCCCGCTCGACCAGCGCCACTGGCTTCATCGTGGGATGCAGGTCGTTGCGCGCCGGCTTGTCGAAGTGCCAGACATTCCCCTGGTTGCGGGCACCACACCAGTAGTGCTGGCTGCCGGCCTTCCAGCCATAGAGCATCGCCTCGAACTGCTGGTGGTAGTCGGCGCGGCCCAGCGCGAAAGTGTTCTTCGCCCAGATGATGGTGCTGGACCACTTGCCGCCGGCGTCCTGCCAGGCGCGGTGCAGCCTCGGCCATTCCGATGTGGACATGCAGACGTAGCTGGCGCCTTTGGTCACATGCAGCAGGTTGGTCAGCGCGGGCCGGATGAAGTCCAGAAAGCCCCCGCCCAGCGCATCGTTGGCGATGGTCATCTTGGCGGCGGTGCCACCCTCGTAGGCGACATTGTAGGGAGGGTCGAGGAACGCCATGTCGGCCAGCTGATCGGCGCCCAGGGCGCGTTGCACGTCCGCCAGTTTGGTGGCATCGCCGCACAGCACCCGGTGCTCGCCGCAGCGCCAGAGGTCCCCAGTGCGTGACACCGGCACCGCTGGCAGGGGTGGTGCTTCATCGGCGGCGTCCGCATCGCCACCATCCGCGGCGGCAAGCAACTGGTCGAGTTCCGGCCCAGAGAAGCCGAGCACGTCGAGGTCGACGATACCCTCGTCCCGAATGAGCGCCAGTTCGGAGGCCAGCAACGCCTCGTCCCAGCCGGAGTTGAGCGCGATCTGGTTGTCCGCCAGGCGCAACGCGCGGGCCTGCGCCTCGGTCAGGTGGGCGAGCAGGATTGCCGGCACACTCGCCATGCCCAGCCGCTTCGCTGCCAGCACGCGGCCATGGCCCGCGACCAGCACGCCTGTGGCGTCGATCAATACCGGGTTCACGAAGCCGAACTCGGCGATGGAGGCGGCGATCTGGGCGACCTGAGTGTCGGAGTGGGTGCGGGCATTCGCGGCATACGGCACCAGCGATGCCACCGGCACCGCGACCACGGCGATCTCAGGCTGCATCGGCGGCCTCCATCACCTTGGTGCGGTCCGCGGCCACGACGTCATAGTCCCGCCCATCGCTATCCAGCGTCACGGGAAGATCGGGATGCACTTGCCGCCACCGCGCGATCGCCAGATCGACATAGGCTGGCGCCAGTTCGATCGCCCGGACGCGGCGCCCGGTGCGTTGCCCCGCCAGCAGCGTGGTGCCGGAACCGCAGAAGGGTTCGAACACGAGATCGCCCTCGTTGGCGTAGGTCTCCATCAGGAAGGCTGGCAGCTTCACCGGGAACACCGCGGGGTGCTCGACCTCGATGCCGCGCTCCTTGTGCCGGGTGATCCGCACCACGTTGTCGGGGATCCGGAAGTCCTGGATCGGCCGCCCCAAGTGGGAGTTGCCGCTCATCGTGCCGTCCGCCCGGCGCAAGCCGGACATCAGCAGCGGGTCGCCCGCCCATTTGCAGGGAATGATCTTGTTCGCCTGCCGCGCCTGGCGATTGAAGTGGAACAGGAACTCGAAGCTGGGCGCCAGGCGCCCGTTCCAATCGCCCGGCAAACCAGGACCTTGATCCCAGACGTAGAGACCGAATCGCCGCCAGCCGGTCGTCCGCATCCACTCGATCCAGCCCTGCCAGTAGGGATGCCACTCGTTGTCGCGATGGGTGAGCCCGAGATTGACCAGCACCTGGGCGTCGTCGGTGAGGACATCGCCAGCGTGCTGGAACACGCCCTGCATCAGCGCGTCCCAGTCGCCGATACCGCCGGTGGTGTAGTTCCGTTGGCTGCCATACGGCGGCGAGGTGAACAGCAGAGCCGCACGTTCGCCGGCCATCAGGCGGGCGACACACGTGCCTTCGGTGCTGTCACCGCAGAGCAGCCGATGCTCGCCTAGAAGCCACAGGTCGCCGGGGCGTGTGACGGCGGCGCGGGGTGGTTCGGGTGCCGCGTCGGCGGGATCAACGGCATCGGCATCGGCATCGTCGCCGCTGCCTGCGGGCTCGCCATCGGCGTCGGCGCCCTCCGGCTCATCCCGCGCATCGCCATCGGTGACGGCCTCGTGCGCGGCGGCCAGGATCGCGCCGATCTCCTCCTGAGAGAACCCGATCGCCAGCAGATCGACGTCGCCAGCCTCCTGCAATTCGGCCAGCGCATCGCGCAACAGCGCCTGGTCCCATGTCGCGTTCTCGGCGATGCGGTTGTCAGCCAGCCGCAGCGCCTCCTTCTGCGCCGGCAACAGGTGCCGCAGCACGATTACCGGCACCTTGGCGATGCCCAGCGCCAGCGCCGCGTCCAACCGGCCGTGGCCGGCGATCAGCACGCCATCCTCGTCCACCAGCAGCGGGTTGGTGAACCCGAACGCCAGCATGCTCGCCTTGATCTGCTCCAGCTGCTCGACCGAGTGCACCCGCGCATTGCCGGCATACGGGCGCAGATCGGCTGCCGGGCGCAGCACGATCTTCGCCGCCATCCAGGGAAGCTGCATGGGCACCGTCCGGATTGTCGGGGTGGAATGGGGAAGTGCGAACTGCGAACCGTGGCGGTTCTGCCACGGGGTGCGAACCTCAACGCGGTCGCGACCCACAAAATTGGCGGAAGTCTGCGGCTATCGGCTCAGTGGGTGCGAACTGCGAACCATGTTTTTGAGCTGGCGCTAGCGGTCTATCGCGCTCCTGCCCCCCGCATCGATCCGGCTCTGGAAGGAACCATGGCCTTGGCGATGCCGGTGCGGTGCGTCGTCCCTTTGGTAGCGACTGTCAGGATCGTAGTCCATCCGAGATTTGCCGGGGAGTGCAAAGATGTAGCGTTGATCGATTATTTTTCGAACGCGCTGGCGCCGCGATGGTCCTGGGGTTTCGCGCGCTCGAACATGGAATGAAACTGCTCAAACGCTACACTCCCGCACATTTGACCATCGCGACGTGTTCGGCGGGGACGAAAAATCATGCCGCAAGTCCCTTCCGGGAGAGCCCGTAATGTCCGGCAAGCACGCCGAGGGCGGCGAGCAGCACCCCCTGGCTCTGGTTCGGAGCCAAGGGGCGGCCACCCCAGCCTTGGCGCAGGGCCCACTCCCGCACGGAGCACTCGCACCCCACGACGTGCCAGACGCAGCTGCCAGCGATGCTGTCGCTACCACCCAGCGCCGCCATGGCGGTGGCCACTTTGCGGCGTGCGGCGTGGTTTTGTTCGGTGATGGTATCACCGCTGCCGCCGGGGATGCGGATCAGCGGCATCGAGCGTAGCGTGTCCAGAGCGGCCGCCCGGAACTGCCGACGGAACAGCACGCCAGCATCGTGCATCTCGGGCGTGATGGTGCCATTGGTCAGCATCACACCCAGCGTGTCGAAGGCGCGATGGTGGCTGACCGTCGTCCCGCTGTCCGGATCGACGTCGAGCCTGGCGGCCTCGAAGCCGCCGTGTTGCTTGCGCCATGCGGTGGGCTTCGAGAGATCGTCGGCGGGCTGCGTGGTGGACTTGCGATTGCGTTTAGCGGCCATGGTTCGATCCTCCATTGCGTGGGCCCCAGCGGCGCACGGCTTCGTTGGTGACGGCCTGGCGGAGCCAGGGGTCGGTGATGTCATCGAGGGCGAGGGAGACCACCCCCTGGTCGCGCCAGACGCGCCGGCGCAGGGCCTCCATCTCGGGGCTGCTGGCGGGGCTGCGTGTGCCGCGGTCGAGGCTGCTGCGGGGTGGGCGGGGTGCACCGGGCAGGGTCATGGGGGGCGCCATCTATACAATCCCCCCAGGCGGCACGGAACCCCCCTCTACCCCCTTGATATATATATTATATATAATTTTGTTATTATGTATAGGAGTGTCTCTCCCCCAGGCCGTGCACGTGTAAGGAGGGGTCATACCCCTGCGCCCGCGCACGTAAACACAAAACCCACAAAAGCTATTTATCAATGGGTTATGGATATGGGTCTGGATTTCGTTAATCATCGTCAGCACTCTCCTCGCCCGGCTCGTCGCCGGGGGTATGGACCAGGACGTAGCGGGGGCCTGGCGGTCGGCCTGCACCGCTGTGGGGAGGCGGCTGGGTCTCGATGACCACGCCATTCACCACCAGGGCGTCGATCACCTCGCTGAACTCGCGGGCGGCCAGCTTCAAACCCTTGTGGAACATGTCGCGCCGGCTGCACGGGCCATGCTTCCCGATGATGTCGATGGCCTTGTTCATGCGCACCTCGAACTCGCTGTCCGCCAGGAAGCGCTGGGCGTCGCGTAGCACCGTCCGCGTGCAGTGCTCGGCGAGCGCCCATCCCCATGACAGGTCGGCCTCGGTGATCTCCGGATGAGTTGGATTTCGGCTAATGGCGCAGATCAGCGCCAGCTTGGTGGCGTTCTCGCCCAGGCGGTTGACGATGGCGGCTTGCGGCGTGCCGGCCACCCGCCTTGCCCAGACGTCCTCATCTGCCAGCTTGCGATCCTGGAGGATTTCCGCCGCGGGCGTCATGGCGACGGTGAAGGGCGTCGGCTCCTCGGTGGACGCCATGGGCACGACATGGATATCGGGGAGGTTGCCAGTTGGCGGTGGGTCGCCCTGCCCACGTGGTATTGCTTTCAGCGCCTCGAGCAGAGCGGGGGATGGCGTGATGATGCCGGCATCGCGGTTGCGATCGGGGCGGTCAGTATCAGTGACGAATACCAGGAAGCGCGCGAGCGAGCCATCCATCATCGCGCCGCCCTCCAGGGCCTTCCAGAACGTGGAGGGCGTGGTGGTGCCGTAGAAGCTGACGCAGGGCTGGTGAATGTCGACGCGCGGCGCGTCCTTCTTGTTGGCGTATTCGGTGCCGCGGTAGATGCCCTTGGCCCGGCTGTAGAGTTTCATCAGTTCGGACCAGATGTCCGCCTTATGGGCCGGCGCCTTGCCCCCGGTGACGCTGTGCAGGAACAGGCCGAACTCGTCGATCTGGAACAATCGCGCCGGGTGCTGTTCCAACGCCGACAGCATGCCGCGTCCCGATGCGAGGTTTTCACCACCGAGGTAGCGCTCCAGCCCAGCGAGGTCGAAGCAGCGCCGAATTACCTCCGGTGCGTGATCTTTCCCTCCACCACTCTCTGCCACGGCGGCGATGTAGACGTTGGTCCGCAGATCGGTTCGGCTGCGGTACTGCCGCCCGGCAAGCACGCCGATGGCGCAGATCGCGGCGCCCAGGGCCAGGAACGGCTGCGGCCGCAGCGCGGTCCTCACGCATTCCTCGACCAGCATCTGCAACACACCACCGGGCTGCATGATCTCCGGCGGAACGACGAGCGGCTTGGCCTGCTGCTTCGCCCGGTTGGCATAGAGCGACGTCAGGAACTGCGCAGCAGGATGGACTGCTTCCGGCACGGGAGCGGGCACATGCTGCGGCTGCGCCATACCCTCCTGGAACGCCCGCCGGAGTGTCTGCTGCGCTGCGCGCTGGTCGCGGCATAGCGGTAGTAGAGATGACAGCGCGTCGCTCAGCGCGCGCCATGCGATGCTCTCGTCCAGATGCCCTGCGGATACGATGCCACCGATGGCGAAGGCAGCCTCGTTGACGGCGTGATGCTTGCCGCCATCTGGTGCATTGCGGATCTGCTCGCATCTCTCGTCCAGCGCCACCCGTCCGATGGCGCTGCCCGCGTGCTCCAGTCTTGGGCGATGCGCGACAGGGGCGGACGGCGGCACGGATTGGCGTAGCAGGGACGGCAGGAGCCAGTCTGGAACGTCGGCCACCTCGGCGTCGTTCACCACCTCATAGCCGGGCGAAGGTGGCGCGATGACGTATCCACCATCTCCGCGCACGTCGATGCCGGGTGCGATCTTGCTGGCGCTGTTGCGGACCGGCTTTTCGGGCCAGTGGAAATAGAGGTGCAGACCGCCGGAGGCCGTGCGCACGGTCCAGGTCTGCGGCAGCCGGTGGCTGTTGGCATCGAGCCATGCTTGGCCTTCTCGGCCGCCCTTGACGTCCACGTCCACGATTACCACCGCCGTCACTTCTCCGGTCGGCATTCCGATCATGACGGCGGCGCGGTTGGCGAACAGGCGACGGATCATGGCAGGGTCGGCGGTGGCGTCCTTGAAGCCGTGCCGCGTCAGGGGCCGCTTGTTGGAATCGCAGGGAAACACTGGCACGCCTAACGCCATGGCGGCCTCTGCCAGGCCAGCACCGCCTCCTGGCTGGTGCTTTGCCGCATGTTCCTGAAACTGGTTGCGGTCGTTCATCCTGGCAGCCCCTGCACCTTGCCGGCCGCGTCGTTGACCGCGATCTGTTGCTCGATCAGCGCATCGACATATCCGCCGCAGATGACGTCGATGAAGGCGGCCCACTCGGCCGGCGACCACACCGCCATGTCGGTGCGGCCGATTGCATCGATGAATTCACCGGCGCGATCGCCCGCGCGGCGCATCGCAGTCAGCTCATAGGGATTGGGATCGATCATGCGGCGCTCCTTCCAGATTTCGAGGCAGACCCGCGAGCATGTCGGGACGGTCCAATGCATCCGCAGCGCGCGCTCGCGGCGGAACCAGTCCCAATGGCGGGCGAGGCGTGGGCAGGTGCGGCATCTCACTCGCTCGCCTGCGGCTGCTGGGCCTTCTTCGCGGCGCGGCGCTCGCGGCGACCGGCATTGATCCTGTCGCGGTTTGCGGCGAAGTACGCTGCGGTCTTCACGCGGTTGGCTTCGCGCGTCTTCTCCACGTTTGCTGCGGCGCGCCCTGCTCTACGGGCAATCGCTAGATCGGGGTTGTCTTGGTTCCAGCGGCGACGCTGCTCGCGGACCTCTGCCTGGTTCTTCTGGTACCAACTACTATTGTTCTTCTTTACCCGCTCCGCGTTTTCAGCGCGCCAGACGCGGCAGCGTTCGCGAACCTTTGCCGGGTTCTTCGCGGCACAACGGCGCGCAGCCTCGCGCTTCTGCTTTTTTCGCGCCTCCGCCTTCTCTTCTGGTGTCGGGGGCGCGGGCTCTACGACGGGTTCGAATAGCCTCTTCCAGGGAGCCTGCTGGTCCATCAGACAAACCTCATATTGACGATCTCAGTGTATTGGCCAACCGGCTTGGCCTGGATCGCCAGCGGCTTGCGCAGGTGGTCGGTCAGCTCCAGCGCTTCCTTGACCGTCCTCGGTACGGGGGTGTCGCTAGCGCAGCGCGCCCACCATCTGACCGCCTTTTCACGGGCGAACCCGCTGTGCTCTAAGCACACCCACTCGCTGTGGCGGGCGAGGCCGCAATCGTAGGTGACGCGCAGCGAGGCCGGCTTGCCTGGCTTTTCGTGGCGGGTGTAGGTGACGCCGGTGACGTCGCACCAGCTGGCCTGGATCTGCGTCGAGAGCAGCGCATTGGACGCCGCTTTCGCCGACACCTTCACCACCGGCGGTGGAAACTCGTGATCGCACTCGATGCAGTGCCGCGCGCTGGCGTGGTTGATGGTCTGGCATTCGGGGCAGACTTTGATGGGCGCCTCGCCGTCGCCCGCGGGTTCCTTCTTCCTTCCGTCCACCGTATCGATCGGACCGTGCCGGGCCGTGTTGCCGGCGAAGTCGAGCACCAGGCAGTCCTCCTTGCCCTCGGCGAGGCGGGTGCCGCGCCCGACCATCTGGACGTAGAGGCCAACGCTCTTGGTCGGGCGCAGCAGGGCGATCAGGTCGACGCCAGGGGCGTCGAAGCCGGTGGTCAGCACATTGGCGTTGGTGACGCAGCGCAGCCGCCCCGCCTTGAACGCGGTCAGGATCTGGTCGCGCTCCGGCCCGGGCGTATCGCCCGTCACCGTCTCCGCGGAGACGTCATGTTCGCGGATGGCATCACGGACGTGCCGTGCGTGGGCAACGCCGGAGCAAAACACCAGCCAGGAGCCGCGGCCGTCACCGTGGCGGACGATCTCCTCGACGGCGGCGCGCGTCACCTCGTCGCGATCGACCGCGGCCTCCAGGTCCTTGGCAATGAACTCGCCACCGCGGGTGCCGACGCCGCCGACGTCGAGTTGGGTCTCGGTCTGCTTCGGGACGACCGGGCAGAGATAGCCCTGCTGGATCATGTCCAGCACCGGCACATCGTAGGCGATGTCGGTGAACAGGCGGTCCTTGCCCTCGTGCAGCATCCCGCTGTCGAGGCGGTAGGGCGTGGCAGTGAAGCCGACGACCTTGAGCAGGCCGGCATTGATCTCGTTCAACTGCGTCACGAATGAACGGTACATACCGCTGTCGCTGCGCCCGAGCAGGTGCGCCTCGTCGATCAGCACCAGGTCGCAGCGCTGCACGCGGCTGGCATGGCGATGGATGGACTGGATGCCGGCGAACAGGACCTGCGCGCGGATATCGCGGCGTGACAGCCCGGCCGAATAGATGCCGGCTGGCGCTTCGGGCCAGGCGCGCATCAGCGCCAGGAAATTCTGCTGAATCAATTCCCGGACGTGCGTGAGTACCAAGACCCGTGTGTCGCTGTAGCTTTCGATCGCCTCGCGGATGAAGCCCGCAAGACACAGGCTCTTTCCTGTACCGGTCGGCATCACCACCAAGGGATTGCCGGACTGTTCAGCGAAATAGCCATAGAGCGCGTCGATGGCGGCGCGCTGATACGGGCGCAGGGTGATCGTCATGCCGGCACCCCATCGCGCCAAGTGCTGCCGTCCGGCATGCGGTAACTGACCCAGTCCTCGCCGGCGTCGACCTGCTCGCCGTGGACAAGGTCGGGGATCAGCAGGTGGGCGGCGCAGCCGGTGGCCTGGTCCTGGGCGGACAGCGCGGTGTCGTGCCGCGTGCAGTGCCACCGGCCATCGGCGACGGCGGTGGCGTGCAGGCAGGAACGGCAATGCCGCTTTGGCACCGCGTCGCCATGGCAGACGGCGTGGTGATCGCAGAACCGGCACTGCCACCAGGCCGGGTCATCGCTGATCCGCGCCGGCGGCCGCGCCGCGGTGATGATCCGCTCGGCCTTCACGAGCAGGCGCAGTCCGACCTCAACATCGGCGTGAATGCGCTCCTGGTAGAGTTCGTCTGTGTTCTTGTTGACCGCCAGGTAGAACGCGCGGTCGAGCCCGGCGAGGTGCATGTAGACCTGCATCTGCGCCCAGTGCGCCGGTTTGGACGTGGCGACGCCGTCCTTCTGCAGGGCGAGGAAGGACTTCTCGCTGTGCGTCTTGAATTCGCAGACGTGCCAGGTCTTCGGTGCCTCGGGGAACCCGATCGCCACCGCGTCCATGCTGCCGCCAAAGTGACCGGAGGCGTCGCGCAGTGTCCACTGCCGCCCGGTGTTCGGATCGAGATCGAGCACGGTGACGCCGATGCGGCACAGGTTGGCGACGAAGCGCGCCTCCGCCAGGTTCCCGGTCTCGAACAACCGCAGCAGCCGGCCGGTATGGCGCGCCCGGCTCGCCCAGCGAAAGCCGTACCAGATGGCCCGGTCGCAGGCACCGCCGATCACCGACGCGCCGAGATGGGTGCGATGCCCATTCGACGCGTCGGCCTCGTAGGCGGCGTAGATCGCCGTCACGGTCGGCTCGGCAGGAGGGGGGAGCAGCGCCACGGCCAATGCCCTCAGGCCTGACGCCGCCAGGGGGGCATGGCAGGTGCGGCGGCGGGTCGCGGCGGCATGACCGGCGCTGATGCCGGCGCGCGGGGCGCCTGAGCGGGCGAGGTGGGACGCGTCAGCCGGACAGCGGAACCGACCACAGCACCAGCACCTGTCGGCTCGTATCCCGCCACATCGTTCTTCGCCTCGCGGTCTATACCGAACTTGTCAGTGCCCGCCGGCTTCACCTTCACCGTGCACAAGATCGTTTTGAAGTGCAGCTGCTCGCTGTCCGACACCTGCACCTGACCGATGGCGTGGCAGATCGCCGACAATCGGCGCTGCGCGATCTCCACCGTCACCGTGCTGCGGTTCACCAGGTTGAGCTGGTCCCAGATCTTGCGGCCACGGTAGGGGCCGTCGATCACGTCCATCTCCAGCCACAGCATCTGGCCGTCGCCCGCCTTGGTGGGACGCATCTCGCTCTGCACGA
>JANXSA010000207.1 GCA_025352915.1 Rhodospirillales bacterium
GCCGTGTTGATGCTGGTGTTTCAGGCGGCGCGTGGACCGGACGAGGCCGAGGGATTGGCCACCGGGTTTCGCATCACCTTCCTGATGGCATCCGGCCTGACGCTGGCGACCGCCGCCCTGTTGTTCTGGCGGTCGCCGCGCGATTAAGGCAACTATTTTGCCGGCAGCACCTCGATGGCCATTGTCTCCTCATCCTGGCGGGTGGTGTAGCTGACGCGGTCGGCCCGTCCGGCGCTGACCGTGCCGAACGCCAGCACCGGGATGACCCAGTTGCGCTCGACCGTCAGCTCGGTGATCCGCTCCAGCGCGGCGCGGCGCTTCGGCAAGTCGAGCATCGGGCGCACTTGCTGGATCAGGGTGTCGAGCTCGGGGTCGCTGATGCCCGAGGTGTTGATTGCGCCCAGCCCCTTGTCCTTGTCGGGGGTGTGGATCACCAGGCTGAGGAAGTACGACGACTCGCCGGTAAGGCTGCCCCAGCCGGCCATCGATATTCCGAAATCGCGCTTGGCGCGGCGCGGGAAGAACACCGCCGAGGGATAGGCCGACACCGTGATCTTGATGCCGATGCGCGAGTATTGCTGGGCCACCGCCTCGCAAATCTTGGCGTCGTTGGGGAAGCGATCGTTCGGGCAGGACAACTCGGCCTGGAAGCCCTGCGGGAAGCCGGCCTCGGCCATAAGGGCACGGCCGCGCTCCACATTATACGGCGCGGGCGGAATACGCGGGCTGGCGCCGAACATGGATTCAGGCACTGGCTGGGTCATCTTGATCGCCAGGCCCTCCATCACCCGATCCACCAGCGCGTCGCGGTTGATCGCCAGCGACATCGCCTGGCGCACGCGGGCGTCACGAAACGGGTTCTTCGCCAGCGGCTGGCCGGCATTGTCCTTCACCCCCGGCGGCTGGTCGGAGCTGACATCGGGGTAGACCATGTAGACATAGGCCGACGGGCCGTCGAACACCTTGATTTTCGGGTCGGTCCTGAGCTTGGCCACGTCGGCCACCGGCACCCGGTTGATGAAATCGACATCGCCGGTCAACAGCGCGGCGACGCGGGCCGGGTTGTTGGCGATCGGCGAGATTTTCAGGGTGGCCCAATGGGGCTTGCCGCCCCAATACGCGTCATGGCGCACCAGCATCTGCGGCGTGCCGGGGGCCCAGGAGACCAGCTTGAACGGGCCGGTGCCGATCGAGGCCTTCGCGGTGCTGAAATCGGCGGTGGGCTGCACGCCCTTGGCGCCAGACATCATGAACACGTTGGACATATTGGTCGGCATCAGGGGAGCAGGGCCGTTGGTGATGAAGCGGACGGTCAGCGGATCGACCACCACCACTTCCTTGATCAGGCTGGTGTAGACTGAATAGGCGCTCGGGTTGCCCTGGAGCGTTGGGATGCGGGCGATGGTGAACTTCACATCCTCGGCGGTGAAGGGCGAGCCGTCATGGAAGGTGACGCCAGGCCGCAGCTTGAATTCCCAGGTGGTCTCGTCGATCACCTTCCAGGACAGCGCCAGGCTGGGCCGGTCCTGCAAGTTCACGTCGCGGCCGACCAGCGTGTCGTACTGGTTGCGCATGGCCGCGGTGTTGTTGCCCAGCAAGTGCCATTGCGGGTCCATGGTATTCGGCTCGTTCTGGATGCCGATGTTCAGGTTCTGCGCGCCGGCGGGGGCCATCGCGGCCGGCGCGGCGAGGGCAAAGGCGAGGATGGCGAGTTTGCGCACGCGGCGTCTCCTGGATGGAACTGGGTTCAAGCAACAACGCCGTGCCCGAGAGGGGCACGGCGTTGCAAGCAGCGTAGTGCAGGGTTGCGTCTAGATCAAGCAACCTGATCGGCGAGCAGGCCGAGGTGATAGGCGCTGTCGCCCCACATGTGTTCGAACACCATCACCCGGCGGAAGTAGTGGCCGACCTGGTATTCCTCGGTCATGCCGATGCCACCGTGCAGCTGGACCGCGGCCTGAGTCACGAAGCGACCGGATTGGCCGACGCCGACTTTGGCCATCGAGATGTTGCGCGAGCGTTCAGCCGGGTCGTTTTCGTCCACCATCATCGCCGCCAGCATGGCCATCGAGCGGGCCTGTTCGACCTCGATCAGCATGTCGGCGGCCTTGTGCTGCAACACCTGGTTCTGACCGATCGGGCGGCCGAACTGAACGCGGGTGCGCAGGTATTCCAGCGTCATGGCGTGGGCGGCCTCGCAAGCGCCGACCGCCTCGGCGGCCATCGCGGCGATGCCGGCTTGGGTGACACGCTCGATCACCGCCATCGCGTCGCCCACTGTACCCAGTACTGCGTCCGCGCCAAGCTTGACGCTGGACAGCGAGATTTCGGCAGCCCGTGTGCCGTCGCGCATCGCATATCCGCGACGCGCCAGGCCGGGGGTGCCGGCGGGGATCAGGAACAGGGTCACGCCGGCCTTGTCCATGCGGTCGCCGGAAGTACGGGCACTGACGACCAGCGTGTCGGCGCAGTCGCCATGGAAGACGACGCTCTTGGCACCTTCCAGTATCCAGCCGCTGCCGTCCTTCGTGGCCGTGGTCATGACGTCGGAGAGGTCGTACCGCGCCTGTTGCTCGCTATGGGCCCAGGCCAGTTTCAGCGAGCCGTCGACGATTTGCGGCAGGAGTTCGCCTTTCTGCGCCTCGTTGCCGGCATACTTGATGGCGCTGCCGCCGAGCACGACTGTGGCGAGGTAGGGTTCGAGGACGAGGTTCCGGCCGAACGCCTCCATCACCATCATGATGTCGACGGCGTTGCCGCCGAAGCCGCCGTAATCCTCGGCGAAGGGCAGGCCGAGCAGGCCGAGCTCGGCATACTTGTCCCAGAGGTCCTGGCTCCAGCCCTGGGGCGACTTGATGTAACCGCGGCGCGCATCGAAGGCGTAGCGGTCGGCGAGGAGGCGGCCAACGGAGTCGTTGAGCAGCCGTTGGTCTTCGGTGAGATCGAAATCCATCAGAGCCTCAGGATTGCTTTGTTCAGGATATTCTTCTGGATCTCGTTGGTGCCGCCATAGATCGAAGCGGCACGCAGCATCAAATAGGGCGGGGCCGCGTAACCGGCCCAGTCGGGGCCAATCCGCGGCTCGTTGTCGCCCTCCTCGCGGTTGAGGCTGTCGAGTTCCTTGGCCCAGTCCGGCATGGCCAGGGGACCGGCGATGTCCATCACCAGTTCGGCGGTGTCTTGCAGCAGCTCGGTGCCCTTGATCTTGAGCAGCGAGGAGAACGGGTCGGGCTTGCCGTCGCTGGCCGCTGCGGCCTTGGAGACGACGCGCAGTTGGGTCAGTTCGAGCGCCTTGGCTTGGACTTGCAGCTTGGCCACGCGCTGGCGGAAGCCGGGGTCGTCGATCAAGGGCTTGCCGTTTTGGCGCACGTCGCGGGCGAGTTCGCGGGCGTAGTTGATGCGTTCCATGCTCTTGCCGAGGCGGGCGATGCCGGTACGTTCGTTGCCGAGCAGGAATTTTGCAACATCCCAGCCCTTGTTTTCCTCGTAGATGCGGTTGGCGACCGGGACCTTTACGTCGTCGAAGAAGACTTCGTTGAGGTGGTGGGCGCCGTCGATCGAGATGATCGGGCGGACGGTGATGCCTGGGGTCTTCATGTCGACCAGCAGGAAGGAGATACCCTCCTGCGGCTTGCGGGCGTTGGGGTTGGTGCGGACCAGGACGAAGCACCAATCGGCCATGTGGGCGGTGCTGGTCCAGATCTTTTGACCGTTGACGATGTAGTCGTCGCCGACCTGCTTGGCGGCGGTTTTCAGCGAGGCGAGGTCGGAGCCGGCGCCGGGCTCGGAGAAGCCTTGGCACCACCAATCATCGAGGTTGGCGGCACGGGGGAGGATGTGGGCCTTCTGCTCCGGGGTGCCGAACTGGATGATCACCGGGCCGATCATGGTGATGTTGAAGCCGTTGACCTCCGGGGCGTGGCAGATCTGGTTCTCTTCCTGGAAGATCATGCGCTGGGTCGGCGACCAGTCGGTGCCGCCGTATGCCTTCGGCCATTTGTAGGTGGCCCAGCCCTTCTTGTTCAGGATGCGTTGCCAGTCAACGATGTCCTGCTTGGTGGCGGAGTAACCGAGGCGCAGGCGCTCGCGGGTTTTCGGCGCCAGGTTTTGCTGGATGAAGTCGCGGACTTCCTGGCGGAAGGCGACCTCCTGTTCCGTGAAGCGCAGATCCATTGGGTTCCCTCTCGCGCGGTCGTGGCCGTTCGGAAGGGAGTATGTGGGGCGGATTGGCGGCAGGCAAGGGCGGGGTCTGTTTGTTTATTGCTATATCGAAACATTTTAGGCGTGCTTGGGCGGTGTCGCTTGAGGGTCTTGGCGGCAAGGCTGGGGTCAATGGGGCGGCGGGAGGCGTACGGCGCGGGCGCGGGACGGGATGGTTTCGGCGGGAAGATGGGTGGCCGCGGTGTGGTGCTGGGTGGCGGCGGCGCGCGGGGGGATTCCGGGCGTGGTGGCGTCTTGGCGGGCGCTGCGCGTGGCGGTCCGGCGGCCGGCCCGATAAAGGGACGGGGCGCGGTGATGGGCCGGGCGGGGCGCGGACGGTTGCGGCAGGGGGAGCGGGCGGGGAAGCGCGCCGGATTGCCAGAGCAGGAGCATCTGCTCCAGGCGGCCGAAGATGCGGGCGAGGCAGGACATGATGAGGGCGTGAAGCGGCGCCGGCAGCCAGCCGGGCGCCGCATCCGCCTGGGCGGACATGCCCATGGTGCCGAACTGGCCGGCGAGGGAGGGTGCATGTGCTTTCATGCATCTTATATAACTAACTTTAGTTAGAAATGCAAGGGGGAAAATTTCTTGGATGGGAGAAATTTTTTGAAGGCGGCAGGCAAGGGGAAGGTCTTCTTTTTGTGAACAAAAAGAAGCAAAAAAACTTCATCCACTTCTTCCTTCCCCCTCTCCCCTTGGGGGAGAGGGCCGGGGTGAGGGGTGGCCAACGAACGGAACCCTCGATCATCTTGCACGC
>JANXSA010000233.1 GCA_025352915.1 Rhodospirillales bacterium
GCAATACCGCCGCAACGACATAGCCTTCGCCCGCGGCACCTTCCGCCTGCGCGGCGAAGTCGTCGACGTCTACCCCGCCCATTACGAAGACCGCGCCTGGCGCGTCACCCTGTTCGGCGACGAAATCGAATCCCTCTCGGAATTCGACCCCCTCACCGGCGAAAAAACCGCCACCCTCGAAAACATCACCATCTACGCCAACAGCCACTACGTAACTCCCCGCCCAACCCTGCAACAGGCCGTCCAGGACATCAAAAAAGAGCTCAAAGACCGCCTCGACCACTTCGTTGCCAACGGCAAACTCCTCGAAGCCGAACGCCTCCAGCAGAAAACCACTTTCGACATGGAGATGATCGAGACCACCGGCTCCTGCAAATCGATCGAGAACTATTCCCGCTACCTCTCGGGCCGCAACCCCGGCGAACCCCCGCCCACCCTGTTCGAATACCTGCCCGAAAACGCCCTCCTCATCATCGACGAATCTCACGTCACCGTCCCCCAGATCGGGGGCATGGAACGCGGTGACTATGCCCGCAAATCCATCCTCGCCGATTACGGCTTCCGCCTGCCCTCCTGCATCGACAACCGCCCGCTGAAATTCGCCGAATGGGAACACTTCCGCCCGCAAACCCTGTTCGTCTCCGCCACCCCCGGCCCGTGGGAAATGGAACGCACCGCCGGCGTCTTCGCCGAACAGGTCATCCGCCCCACCGGCCTGATCGACCCGGTCACCGAAATCCGCCCGGTCGAGCGCCAGGTCGATGACCTGCTGGCCGAAATCCGCATCGTCGCCGGCGCTGGCGCCCGCGTCTTGGTCACCGTGCTGACCAAGCGCATGGCCGAGGACCTCACCGAATACCTCAACGAAAACGGCGTCCGCGTCCGCTACCTGCATTCCGACGTCGACACCCTCGAACGGATTGAGATCATCCGCGACCTCCGCGTCGGCGTCTTCGATGTCCTGGTTGGCATCAACCTGCTGCGCGAGGGCCTCGACATCCCCGAATGCGCCCTCGTCGCCATCCTCGATGCCGACAAGGAGGGCTTCCTGCGCAGCCGCACCAGCCTGATCCAAACCATCGGCCGCGCCGCCCGCAACATCGACGGCCGCGTCATCCTCTACGCCGACCGCATGACCGACAGCCTGCGTTACGCGATCGAGGAAACCGAACGCCGCCGCAACCGCCAACGCGACTGGAACACCGCCCACGGCATCACCCCGCAGGCATCCGCCGCCAGGTCGGCAAAATCCTCGAATCCGTCTTCGAACAGGACTACGTCACCGTCGCCCCAATCGCCAACAGCCTCACCACGGACTTCGTCGGCCGCGACCTCAAATCCGCCATCGCCGACATGGAAAAACGCATGCGCGCCGCCGCCGCCGACCTCGAATTTGAAGAAGCCGCCCGCCTGCGCGACGAAATCAAACGCCTCGAAGCCCTCGACCTCGGCCTCGAACCCCCACCCGCCACCAGCGCCAGCTTGCGCCCCAAAAAAGACTACCGACCACAGCCACTTGGGCCAGGGGGCGGGGGGTATGATCCGAAGAAACGAAGGGGGAGGAAATAAGCACGTTCTTTTTTGAAAAAAAGAACCAAAAAACTTTTCCCTTTGGCACCGGTGCCAGTCGACTGGTCCCAGCCTGGATAAATAAAGTTTTTTTCTTCTTTTTGTCCACAAAAAGAAGAATCTTCACTGCTTGATGCTCCTCAGCGCCTCCGCCACGCTGCTCTCATACGCCACATGCGGCGCCCGCACCCCATGGCTTTCCAGCACCCTCTGCACCCCGGGGATGGCGCCGGCGATATGCACCGCCGCATGGCGCCGCTCGGCCTTGCGGACAAAGCTTTCAATCGTGCTGGCCGCCGTCGAATCCAACAGCGGCACGGCGGAGAAATCCAGCACGAAGGCTTTCGGCCGCTCCGCCAGGTGGTCCAGCGCAATCGCCACATTGGCCGCCGAGCCGAAGAAGAATGCCCCGGAGATCCGATGCACCACGATATCGGGATCGGACGCCATACTGGGATCGTATGGCACGGGGAGCTCGCCCGCGACGTGATCCGCCTGGTCCTCGGCCATCATCGGCACCCCGGTCTGAACCTCCACCGCCTGCGCCATCCGATGCAGAAACAGCAGCGTGCCCAACCCGAATCCTACCAGGATGCCTTCGGTCAGGTCGCGGAAAATCACCAGCAGGAACGTCGACAGCACCACGACGGCATCGCCCCAGGACGCCCGGATGAGGGCGGCAAACTCCCGCTTCTCGAACATGTTCCACGACACCAGCGCCAGAACCCCGGCCAACGCAGCGAGCGGGATGTAGGCCGCCAGCGGCGCCGCCACCAACATGAACAGCAACAGGAAAATCGAATGCAGCATGCCGGAAACCGGCCCGCGGGACCCCGCCCGCACATTGGTCGCGGTGCGCGCGATCGTTCCGGTAACGCAAAATCCGCCAAACACCGCCGAGGCCATGTTGCCCACCCCCTGGGCCACCAGCTCGCAGTTGGAACGATGCCGCCGCCCGCTCATGTTGTCCGCCACCACGGCGGATAACAGGCTCTCGATCCCCCCGAGCAGCGCAAACGACAACGCCGCCGGCATCACCGCCATGATCTTGTCCACCGACAGGCTCGGCAGCACAGGCATCGGCAGCCCATTCGGAATGCCGCCGAACTTGCTGCCGATGGTGGCGATCGGCAAGTCCAGCAGCCCGCTGGCGCCCGCGGCCAACGCCACGGCAATGAGCATCCCCGGCCAATGCGGCGCAAACCGCCGTACCGCCAGGATGACTGCGATAGTGCCAAACGACACCGCCACGGCCTGCGGCGTGATGGTATGCCGCACCGCCCAAAGCGCCTGAAGCTTATGCACCAGTTCTCCAGGCTCGCTCTGCATCGTGAGCCCGAACAACTCGCGCATCTGGCTGGCAAAGATGATCACCGCGATGCCGGCGGTGAATCCGATCGTCACCGGGAACGGGATGTACTTGATGAAGGTGCCCAATCGCAGGAACCCCACCACCATCAACATCATACCGGACAAGAAGGTCGCCAGGATCAAGCCGTCGATCCCGTGCAGGGTCACGGTGGCCAGCACCAGCACGATGAAGGCGCCCGCCGGCCCGCCGACCTGGAACCGGCTGCCGCCCAGTGCCGAGACCATGAAGCCGCCGACGATCGCGGTGTACAGCCCGCGATCCGGCGACACGCCGCAGGCAATGGCGATCGCCATCGACAGCGGCAACGCCACAATGGCAACTGTCAGGCCGGCAATGGCATCGGCGCGCAGATGGCCGAGCCCGTAGCCCTCGCGCAGCACGGTCACAAGCTTCGGCGTGAACAGCTCGGTGAAGCTCGGGGCGACGCGATGCGGCATGTCGATCTCCTCGCGCGCCGAAACGATCCGCGCGGCGCGGCGCGGCCAGCATGCACCCCCCGGCGACCGGCGCAACAGATGCGGCGTCGATCCGCGATTGACTTCCCCTCCTTCGCACCGGACCATTGCGCAAATGCGGCACCCAGCCGAAATCTGAACAGGAACGAGGAGGCGGCCATGCAGGACATCATGCGGCGCAGCGCGCTGGCGGGACTGGCGGTGGCGATGGGGGCCGGGCTGTGGTCCGGTTCGGCCACAGCACAGACCACCTACAAGGAATCACCAGCGCTGGCCGAACAGGTGCGCGCCGGTCGGCTGCCGGCCGTGGACAAGCGCCTGCCGGAACAGCCGCTGGTGGTGCCCGTGGTGGAACGCGCCGGCGATTACGGCGGCGTCTGGCGCCGCGCCTTCCTCGGCCCTGCCGATGCCAACAACTATGTCCGCGTGGTCTATGACGGGCTGTTCCGCTTCTCGCCCGATGGCGCCAGCATCGAACCGAAGATCGCCCTGGGCGCCGACCCCTCGGCCGACTTCAAGACCTGGACCCTGCGGCTGCGCAAAGGCTCGCGCTGGTCTAACGGCGCGCCGTTCACCGCCGACGACATTCTGTTCTGGTACAAGGACGTCCTGCTCAACAAGGACCTGACACCCTCGCTGCCGGGCTGGATCCGCAACGCAGACGGCTCGCCGGCGCTGGTGGAGAAAGTGGACGAGACCACCATCCGCTTCACCTACGCCGCCCCCGCGACGCTGTTCCTCACCGCCGTGGCCAACCAGGACGGCGCCGACCGCAGCTATGCCATGTTCCTGCCCGGCCACTACCTGAAGAAGTTCCACCCTGCCCACGCCGCCAAGGATGATATCGACAAAGCAACGCAGGCCGCCGGCTTCAAGACTTGGACCGAGTTGTTCGCTAACCGCAATGCTCCCCCGGAAAACCCGGAGCGCCCGACCATGGCCGCCTGGGCGCCCGCCACCCGTGCCAGCGATCCGGTCTTCACCTTGCGGCGCAACCCGTACTATGTCGGCGTCGATCCCGCCGGCAACCAGCTGCCCTATATCGACGAAGTGCGCTTCACCTACTTCGCCGATGTCCAGGCGCTGAACCTGGCCGCCATCGCCGGCAATTTCGATATGCAGGAACGGCATATCCAGATGACCAACTACCCCGTGCTCAAGGAGCAGGAGCGCACCGGCAAGTATCGCATCATCACCTGGCCGACCTTCGGCGGCGCTGACGCCGTCATCGCCTTCAACCAGACCTACAGGGCCGATGCCGAGGTGGGCAAGCTGCTCGCCAACCGCGATTACCGCATCGCGCTGAGCCACGCCATCAACCGCGACCAGATCAAGGAGTCGGTCTTCCTCGGCCTGGGCGAGGCGCGCCAGGGTGTGCCGGCGCCGTGGCATCCGTACTATCCCGGGCCGGAATACGCCCAGAAATACACCAGCTTCGACCAGGCCCTGGCCAACAAGCTGCTGGACGGCATCGGGCTGACCCGCAAGGATAGCCAAGGCATCCGCCTGATGCCCAACGGCAAGCAGGCATCTTTCGAAATTTCCGTTGTGCCCGCCTTCGGCGCCTGGCCGGACGTCGCGCTGCTGGTGTCCAAGGACTGGGAGGCCGTCGGCATCAAGGCGGTGGTGCAGATCCGCGAACGCGCGCTGCACTTCACCATGCGCGACAACAACGAGCTGATGACCGAGGTCTGGAACGAAGACACCTCGGCCTTTCCTTACACCGGCAACGCCAAGGTCGATCCGCGCAACTCGCCGATCCTGACCACCGGGCCGCTGAACCTCACCTGGCTCAAATCCGGCGGCAAGGAAGGCGTGGAGCCCTCGCCCGAGTTCAAGCGCATCATGCAGCTGGTCGACACCGCCCGCACCGTCGGGCCGGCCGGGCAGATCGAGGCTGCGAAAGAACTCTATCGCATCTGGGCCGATAACGTCTACGAAATCGGAACAATCGGGCTGACCCCGATGGTCCAGGGCGTGGTGGTGGCGGGCGCCAAGTTTCGCAACGTGCCGACCACGCTGGGCAATGACTGGCCGCTGCGCAGCCCGGGCAATGCACGCACGGAGCAGTTCTTCTTTGCGCGCTGAGATGACATCCGGCGGGGGGGCTGTATCCCCCCGCAAGGAAGGAAGGCAAGATTCTTCTTTTTGTGAACAAAAAGAAGCAAAAAAACTTCATCCATTGGCGCCCGGCCTCTCCGGAGAGGCACGGCGTTTCGTCAAGCGAATGGAGAAAGTTTTTTTGCTTCTTTTTGT
>JANXSA010000250.1 GCA_025352915.1 Rhodospirillales bacterium
TGCCAACGAACCCTATGTGCTCTCCGCCAGGTCCGACCACTCGGTACCGACCCACGCCCAGGCGAACGGCGTGCCCTACCTGGAACTCGAAATCCGCCAAGACCTGATCGACACGTCCGATGGACAGGCCGCCTGGGCGGCGAGGCTGGCCCGCCTTATCCCGGCCGCATGGGCCCGCTTCTGCGCATAAGCGCGCCGCCGTTCCGCCGCGATCGTCAACAGCCGTGCCCGAATGCGCGCCCGAATGCGCGGTCGATGCACATATTTAATATGTCACACTCCTTAGCACGGGCGGTCCCGCGCGCGACGAACGCCCCGAACGCGTCCGGGTGTTTCAATTTTGTCAACAACGCGCCGGCGCACGTGCCATTTTGGTGAACACGTGACCAGGATCCATGTCGGTAGATGTAAATTTATAACATCGATTGAATACATGGATTATTGACGAGGATTCACGAATTTTTCTCGTGTGTACTTGAACATCATCGGCTTTTTATTGCCCTACGCTCCGCCCGAGATACCCGCCGCGGGCTCTCGCGCAGCCAAGGGAACAGCAACATGCCAAATGTCACCGTCGCCGGCGCCGGCGGCACTACCGTCACGCTGTCCTTCGATTCCGCGGCCAACGCGCTGCTGGCCAAGTCGCTCGCCGGCGCCATCACCGCCGGTGTCGGCAATGGCAGCATCGTGCCGGCCAGCAGCAAGGACGGTCTCCCGCCCACCGTCCCCGGCGGCACAACCGGCGAATGGATCCAACAGACCAACGGCGCCACCTTCCTGCCGAACGACTACGCCGCCATCGTCTCCACCGCCAAAAAAGCCACCATCTTCGGCACCGGCGAGGACAACGCCAGCGTCCTCGCCTCCTCCGGCGGTCTCACCTTCCACAGCGGCGGCGGCTCCGGAACCGTGGTGGCTGGCGGCGGCGACAACCGCATCTTCATCCCCGGCGGCGGCACCGGCGCCTGGTCGATCAACACCGGCGGCGGCGATGACAGCATCAACGCCCTCGGCAATGGCAACGACACCATCCGCGCTGGCGAAGGCCGCAACGTCATCCAACTCGGCGGCGGCGGCGACCGGGTGGTCTCCGAAGGCCGCGACCGCATCGTCCTCGGCGCCGGCAGCGCCACCATCGTCGCCTTCGGCGAAGGCAGCCAACAGGTCTGGGGCGGCTCCGGCCACCTGTTCTTCGTCGGCGGCGAGGGCCGCGCCACCGTCTTCGGCGGCACCGGCAGCGCCACCATCCACGGCGGCGACGGCCGCAACGAATTCCACGGCGGCAGCGCCGGCAACAACATCATCTACGCCGGCTCCAACCGCGCCACCGTCTTCGGCGGCGGCGACGGTGACGTGCTCTACGCCGAGGGCGAAAAGAAACAGGAACTCCACGCCAGCGGCGGCGCCACCACCCTGTTCGGCGCCCTCGCCGGCGGCGACAACAGCTTCTACGCCGGGGCCGGCAACACCATGATCACCGGCGGCTTCGGCGATGACCGCTTCGTCGCCGGCCTCGGCGATTCCACAATCTTCGGCGGCCCCGGCAAGGACGTCTACAACTTCATCGACGGCATCAGCGGCGGCGCCGACGTCATCTACGGCTTCGACAAGAACGACCGCATCGACCTCGACGGCTACGGCAAGGGCGCCATCCACGATGTCCTGGCCAGCCAGGTCAAGGTCGCCGGCGGCCTGCAAGTCACCCTGTCCGACAGCACCACCGTCACCTTCATGGGCCTGTCCAGCCTGACCAAATCCTCCTTCGACAGCGGCTGCTGAACCCGCGCGGGCGGGGTACGACGCCCCGCCCGGCCATCTGGAGTCGAATCGTGTTTGCAATATACCGGACTCTCCGCCTCGCCCTCGCCGCCGTGGCGCTGTCCAGCGTCCAAGCCACCGCCGCCCCGATCATTACCGCCTACACCGGCACCTTCCTCCAGGACGACGAAGTCCGCCTCTTCCCGCTCCATCTCGACGCCGCCACCCGCCTCACCCTGGTCTCCTACAGCTACGCCGGAGGCACCAACGGCGCCGGCCAGCCCATCCCGCGCGGCGGCTTCGATCCCGTCCTCGCCCTGTTCGACCTCGGCGGCACCCTGCTGGCCCAGAACGACGACGGCGGCGCGAACGTGCCCGCCGACACCATCACCG
>JANXSA010000411.1 GCA_025352915.1 Rhodospirillales bacterium
GCGTGACGGGCCAAACCCCTGGACCTTAAATATTAAGGGTCCAGGGGGCTTGGCCCCCTGGCGGGTCCGGGCAGAGCCCGGCTTAACGCCCGCAACGCCTCGGCAGGATCCACCCGCCCGTCATAAAGCGCCCGCCCCACGATCACCCCGTCGATCCTGCCCGCCGCCCCGGCCGCCCGGTCGCGCAGCGCCAGGATATCGTCCAGCGACCCCACCCCGCCCGAGGCAATCACCGGCGTCGAGATCCGCCCGGCCAAATCCAGCGTCCGCTCCAGATTGAGCCCGCCCAGCATCCCGTCGCGCGCGATATCGGTGAAGATGATCGCCGCCACCCCGGCGCCTTCGAAGTGCAACGCCAACTCCACCGCCGTCATCGCCGAGGTCTCCGCCCAGCCCTCGGTGGCGACAAACCCGTCCCGCGCATCGATCCCCACCGCGATCCGCCCGGGAAACGCCCGGCACGCCTCGCGCACCAGCGCCGGATTCTTCGCCGCCGCACTGCCCAGGATCACCCGGCTGATCCCCGCCTCCAGCCAGTCGGCAACGCCCGCCATATCGCGGATGCCGCCGCCCAGCTGCACCGGGATCGTCACCCGGCGAAGGATCGCCCGCACCGCCGCCGCATTCACCGGCTTGCCGGCAAAAGCCCCGTTCAGGTCGACCACATGCAACCAGGCACAGCCGGCATCCTGCCAGACCCGCCCCTGCGCCCCGGGATCCCCGGAATACACGGTTGCGTCGTCCATCTCCCCGCGCCGCAGCCGCACACAGGCGCCGTCCTTCAGGTCGATGGCCGGGTAAAGCGTGAGCTCCATCAGCCGATCCGCCCGCCCGCCTGCAACGCCTTGTAGTAAAAATACCCCGGCACCGTGGCCCCATCGACCCGTGCATACAGCGGATGCTCGCCCCAGCGCACATAGCCCATGCTGTCATACAGCGCGATCGCCGCCTCCTGGGTGGCCCTGACATCGAGGTTCAGCACGTGATAGCCCAGCGCCCGCGCCCCCTCCTCCACCCGCTGCATCAGGATGCGCGCGATCCCATGCCCGCGGGCATAGGGCGCGACAAAGCTGTGCATCACCTGCGCGGCAAAAGCCTGCGCCTCATTGTTGCGCGGCGGCCGCACCAGCTGCGCCGAGCCCACCAGCACCCCGTCCAGCCGCGCCCCGAACAACTCGCGCTCCGGCACCAGCAGCACCCCGCGAAAATACCGCTCCATCGCCTGCCGCCCCGGTGGGCTCACCCAGCCGAACCCGCCGCCATCGATGATCGCGGCATCCGCCGCCTCGCACAGCGACGCCAGGTCGTCGTCGTTCCATTCGGTCAGGCGCTCGACCATGATCACGGCCTCGCGATCCCGCGGCGGGCTGGCACTCATCCGGCAGGACTCCAGCACAGGAAATTGGCCAGGATGCGCAGGCCCACCTCCTGGCTCTTCTCAACATGAAACTGCGTCCCGGCCCGGTTGCCGCGCGCCACCATCGCCACCACCGGCCCGCCATACTCGGTGGTGGCGATGCACTCCTCCGCCCGCCCGCCGGCCAGCGCGTAGCTATGCACGAAATACGCATGGTCCCCCGGCACCAGCCCGTCCAGCAACGGATGCGCCCCAGGCGTGAACACCAGCTCGTTCCACCCCATCTGCGGCAGCCGCAGCGCCGCCGGCGGGGTCATCGCGGTGATTTCGCCCTCGATCCAGCCGAATCCCGGGGTGACTTCATGCTCCAAACCACGTCGGGCCATCAACTGCATCCCGACACAAATGCCCAGGAACGGCACCCCCGCATCCGTCGCCCGCTCCACCGCCGCGCGCAATCCGCCAATCCCCGACAACCCGCGCGCGCAATCCGCAAACGCCCCCTGTCCCGGCAACACGATCCGGTCCGCCGCCGCCACCACGAGGGGATCAGCCGTGATCGAAACCTCCGCCGCCAACCCCAACCGCGACGCCGCCAACGCCAGCGCCCGCGACGCCGACGCCAGGTTCCCGCTGCCGTAATCCACCACGACGACCTTCACGCCGCCACCCCCCCCCCGGCAGCAACTGGGCGCGGCAGGTCGCCCGCCCCCAGCGAAGGATGAAACCGCAGCAACCGCGCCAAAGCCTCCTCCTCATTGCCCGCCACCACCACATGATCCAGCCGAAACCCCCGCCGCGCCAACGCCCAACGCCGCAAATCCCGCCCCGCCAGCCCGCCAAACCACGCCAACCCAACCCCCACCACCGGCAACATCGCCTCAGGCGTCAGCACCCAAGCCGCCACCCACGCACACCCCAGCAACACCGCCGGAATCCAAGCCCCAACCGCCAGCAACCACACCGGCCCGAACACCATCGCGCCGAGGTTGAACCGCTCCGCCACCAGCACCACCGGCGCCCCGTCCCGCACATGCACCGACCAGCTGGTCAAAGCGCCCCCTTCGTAGACGGAATCGCATCCCCCACCCTGGGATCAAGCTCCACCGCCATCCGCAACGCCCGCGCCAGCGCCTTAAAACACCCCTCGGCCACATGATGCGCGTTCGTCCCCGCCTTCTGCGTCACATGCAGCGTCACCCCCGCATTCATCGCGAACGCCCGGAAGAACTCCTCGAACAACTCGGTATCCATCTCCCCAACCTTGTCGCGCTCAAACCGCACCGACCAGGCCAAAAACGGCCGCCCCGAAATATCGATCGCCGCCTCAACCAGTGCCTCGTCCATCGGCACCAGCGCCTGCCCAAACCGCCGTATTCCGCGCTTATCCCCCAACGCCTGGGCAAAAGCGCGCCCCAGCACAATCCCCACATCCTCCGCCGTATGGTGGAAATCGATATGCAGGTCGCCCTTCGCCGCCACCGTCAAATCAAACAGCGCATGCCGCGTCAGCGCCGTCAGCATATGGTCCAAAAACCCGATCCCGGTGCCAATCTCCCCCCGCCCGGACCCATCCAGGTCCAGGCTCAGCGAGATGTCGGTCTCGGACGTCGTGCGCGTCAGGCGTGCTATGCGGGACATGCCCGTCCCTTAGCGCCAACGCCGCCCCCCCGCAATTCCCGCCTAGCAACTTGCTCTCCAGCCCCACCTGCCCCATCTACCGCCATCATGCAGCACACCCCACACGACCCCGTCGGCTGGCACGGCACCACCATCCTCTGCGTCCGCCGCGGCCCCCAGGTCGCCATGGCCGGCGACGGCCAGGTCAGCCTCGGCAACACCGTCATCAAAGGCAACGCCCGCAAAGTCCGCCGCATCGGCGCATCCGGCACCGTCATCGCAGGCTTCGCCGGCGCCACCGCCGACGCCTTCACCCTCCTCGAACGCCTCGAAGCCAAGCTCGAACGCTTCCCCAACCAGCTCGAACGCGCCTGCGTCGAACTCGCCAAGGACTGGCGCACCGACCGATACCTCCGCCGCCTCGAAGCCATGATGACGGTCGCCGACAGCACCCGATCCTTCACCCTCACCGGCAACGGCGATGTCCTCGAACCCGAAGACGGCGTCATCGCCATCGGCTCCGGCGGCAACTTCGCCCTCGCCGCCGCCCGCGCCCTCATGACCATCGAAAACCTCTCCGCCGAAGAAATCGCCCGCCGCGCCATGAAAATCGCCGCCGATATCTGCGTCTACACCAACCACAGCCTGATCGTCGAAACCATCAATGAATAAAAAGAACTTCTTTTTTGAAAAAAAGAAGCAAAAAACTTTTATCCATTAGGATTCACCATGGACGCGCCCACCTATTCGCCCCGCGAGATTGTCTCCGAGCTGGATCGCTTCATTGTCGGCCAGAACGACGCCAAACGTGCGGTCGCCATCGCCATGCGCAACCGCTGGCGCCGCCAGCAACTCCCCGAAGCCATGCGCGAAGAAGTCGTCCCCAAAAACATCCTGATGATCGGGCCCACCGGCTGCGGCAAAACCGAAATCGCCCGCCGCCTGGCCAAACTCGCCCAAGCCCCCTTCCTCAAAGTCGAAGCCACCAAATTCACCGAAGTCGGCTATGTCGGCCGCGACGTCGACAGCATCATCCGCGACCTCGTCGAAGCCTCCATCACCATGCTCCGCGACAGCCGCCGCCGCGACGTCCAGGCCAAAGCCGAACTCGCCGCCGAAGACCGCCTCATCACCGCGCTGACCGGCGAACAAGCCAGCGCCGAAACCCGCTCCAAATTCCGCAAAATGCTCCGCAGCGGCGACCTCGAAGACCGCGAAATCGAACTGAACCTCACCGACCCCAACCCCGCCCCCCAGTTCGACATGCCCGGCATGCCCCCCGGCCAGGCCATCAACCTCGGCGAAATGATGAAAGGCATGTTCGGCAACCGCCCCACCCCCCGCAAACTCACCATCGCCGCCGCCCGCGAAGCCCTGCACCGCGAAGAAGCCGACAAACTCCTGGACTCCGACCGCCTCGCCCGCGACGCCGTCGCCCACGCCGAAGCCAACGGCATCGTCTTCCTCGACGAAATCGACAAAATCGCCCGCAGCAGCGACAGCATCGCCCGCGGCGGCGACGTCTCCCGCGAAGGCGTCCAGCGCGACCTCCTGCCCCTCATCGAAGGCACCACCGTCACCACCAAGCACGGCCCAGTCAAAACCGACCACATCCTGTTCATCGCCAGCGGCGCCTTCCACCTCTCCAAACCCTCGGACCTCCTACCCGAACTCCAAGGCCGCCTGCCCATCCGCGTCGAACTCGCCCCCCTCTCGCGCGACGACCTCCGCCGCATCCTCACCGAACCCGAACACAGCCTGATCAAACAATACCGCGCCCTCATCGGCACCGAAGGCCTGGACCTCACCTTCGCCGAAGACGCCATCGACGCCCTCGCCGACCTCGCGGCGGACATCAACGACCGCATCGAAAACATCGGCGCCCGCCGCCTGCACACCGTCCTCGAACGCCTCCTCGAAGAAATCAGTTTTTCGGCAAGCGACCGCAGCGGCCAATCCGTCACCGTCGACGCCGCCTACGTCCGCGAAAAAGTCGCCCCGCTGGCGCAAAAAGGCGACCTCAGCCGCTTCATCCTGTAGCCAAGAAGGGCGAGGGCGCTGCCCTTAACCCGCTGGGGCGTCGCCCCAGACCCCATCCCCTCGTAGGGTGCAATGCCCTTCGCATTGCACCACCTCATCTCCCGTCGGCGCGAAATGGTCACTCAGACTTATCAGGCTCCAAGAACTGAGCTTGGTAGCAAACTCGAGAGTCTCGGGATGACTGCGCCAGCCAAGCAGCCGCGCATGGCCAACCTCGAGCAACGTCGAAATCGCATTTCGAAATGTCGCCATCGGTTCCTCCGTGACGAGAAATTCCTTACGCAAGAAGCGCTCGCCCCGCCTGTCCTGCCAGCAGCATATCCAGAGATTCCATGTCGGAACCTCCTCTTGGGCGACGTACAACTGCATAATACCAACCCGCTCAAAGACTGACACATGCCCACTCCCGTGTTGCGATGGAACGGATGCGGCCTGGATCGGCGATGAGGAAGCGCCATGCGGTGGCGCAGGCTTGGACGATGTCTTCGTAGGTTGGCCAGACGTGGTGGCT
>JANXSA010000421.1 GCA_025352915.1 Rhodospirillales bacterium
CCATCATCCACTAGACATAAGGATATCTTTATGTCATAGCAAGTCCATGGACACACTGCTCACCGCCCTGCGCGCCTGCGCCGAGCCGACGCGCCTGCGGCTGCTTGCCTTGGCTGCGCGCGGCGCCTTCTGTGTCGTCGAATTCACCGAAATCCTTGGCCAGTCGCAGCCCCGGCTGTCGCGCCACCTGCGGCTGTTGGGCGAAGCCGGGTTGCTGGAACGCGAGCGCGAAGGGGCGAATGTCTGGTTCGCCGTGCCTGGCGCGGATACCGCCCCCGGCGCGCTGGCCCGCGCCATCCTCGCCCGGCTGCCGGAGGAGGACCCCATCTTGGTGGCCGATCGCCGCCATGCCGCGCGCGTGCTGGCCGAGCGGGCGCGCGCCGCCAGCGACAGTTTCCGCCGCAAGGGCGCGGATTGGGACGAGATGCGCGCCCTTGAACTGCCGGCCGGCGCGGTCGAACAGGCGTTGCTTGCCCTGCTGCCGGACGCCGATCTCGGCCGGATGCTGGATATCGGCACCGGCACCGGGCGGATGCTGGAGCTGCTGGCGCCCCGCGTCGGGCTGGCGCTGGGGGTGGATGCCAGCCGCGCGATGCTGGCGCTCGCCCGCACCCGGCTGGCCAAGCCGGGCCAGGAGGGGGCGGCCCTGTCGCATTGCGCGGTGCGGCTGGCCGACATGTACCGCTTGCCGCTGGGCGATGCCGGCTATGACCTGGTGCTGCTGCACATGGTGCTGCACCACGCCGAGGATTCGCCGGCGGTGCTGGCCGAGGCGGCGCGGGTGCTCAAGCCCGGCGGGCGCCTGGTGGTCATCGACCTCGCCGCCCACGATCCTGCCGCCACTGCCCGGCTGGCCTTCCGCTGGCCCGGCTTTTCCGATCCGCGCATGGCCGAGCTGATGCGCGATGCCGGGCTGGAGCCGTCGGCCTCGGTCGCCGTCGCCGGTCCGCTTGAAATCCGCCTGTGGCCCGCCCTGCGCGGCTCCGCCGTCCTCGTCCCGCACGCCGATCCTCTGGATACCCAAGCATGAGCCGTCCCCATATCCTCGACGCCCTGCGTGACCGCGTGCTGCTCGCCGATGGCGGCATGGGCAGCCACATCCAGGCCAGCGACCTGTCCATTGAGAAGGACTTCCTCGGCCAGGAGAATTGTTCCGAGATCCTCACCCAGTCGCGTCCAGACTTCATCCGCGATTTCCATGTCGGCTTCTTCGCCGCCGGCGCCGATATGGTGGAGACCAACACGTTTGGCGGCTCGCCGATCACGCTGGAAGAATTCGGCCTGGGGTCACAGGCCTTCGAGCTGAACAAGCGCAGCGCCGAACTGGCCCGTGAAGCCGCGGACTCCTTCGCCGACGGGCGGGACCGCTATGTGCTCGGCTCGATCGGCCCCGGCACCAAGCTGCCCTCGCTCGGCCACATCAGCTATGACGCGCTCGAAGCCGCCTTGCTGATCCAATGCCGCGGCCTGGTCGCCGGCGGGTCGGATGCGCTGCTCACCGAGACCAACCAGGACACGCTCTACATCAAGGCCGCCGTCAACGCCGCCAAGCTGGCCGTAGCCGAAAGCCGCCTGGAAATCCCGATCTTCGTCCAGGTCACCGTCGAGACCACCGGCACCCTGCTGGTCGGCCCCGACATCGCCGCCGCCGCCACCGTGATCCATGCGCTCGACGTCCCCCTGATCGGGCTGAACTGCGCCACCGGGCCGCAGGAAATGGCCGAGCACGTGCGCTGGCTGAGCCGCAACTGGCCCGGCCTGATCTCGGTGCTGCCCAATGCCGGCCTGCCGGAACTGGTCGACGGCAAGACCCGCTACCCGCTGTCGCCCGAGGAAATGACCTCCTGGGTCGAGCGTTTCGTGCGTGAGGACGGCATTCACCTGATCGGCGGCTGCTGCGGCACCACCCCGCTCCACATCGCCGCCCTGGACGGGATGCTGAAGCGCCTCGCGTCGGAAAGCGGGCGCGGCCACCGCCCCGCCCCCGCCAAGCGCACTGCCGTCTGGATGCCCTCGGTCGCCTCGCTCTACCAGCAGGTGCCGCTGTTCCAGGAGAACAGCTACTTCTCCATCGGCGAACGCTGCAACGCCAACGGCTCGCGCGCCTGGCGTCAGCTCCAGGAAAAGGCCGACTGGGACGGCTGCGTCGCCATGGGCCGCGAGCAGATCGCCGAGGGCTCGAACAGCCTGGACATCTGCACCGCCTTCGTCGGCCGCGACGAGATTTTCGAGATGAACGAGGTGATCCGCCGCTTCACCAGCAGCGTGAACTCCCCGCTGGTGATCGACAGCACCGAAACCCCGGTGATCGAATCCGCCCTCAAGCTGCACGGCGGCAAACCCATCATCAACTCGATCAATTTCGAGGACGGCGAGCACACCGCCGCCGAGCGCCTGGTGCTGGCCAAGAAATTCGGCGCCGCTGTCATCGCCCTGACCATCGACGAGGTCGGCATGGCCAAATCCGCCGAGGACAAGCTCAAGATCGCCACCCGCCTGGTCGAGTTCGCCTGCACCAAATACGGCCTGGCGCAAAGCGACCTGATGATCGACCCGCTGACCTTCACCATCGCCACCGGCAGCGAGGACGATCGCAAGCTCGGCCAGTGGACGCTGGAGGGGATCCGCATGATCCGCGACAAATTCCCCGACATCCAGATCATCCTCGGGCTGTCGAACATCAGCTTCGGCCTCAACCCCGCCGCCCGCGCCGTGCTGAACTCGGTCTTCCTCGACCACGCGGTAAAAGCCGGTATGACCGGCGCCATCGTCCATGTCTCAAAGATCCGCCCGCTCCACCTGATCGCCGCCAACGAAGTGAAAGTCTGCGAGGACCTCATCTTCGACCGCCGCGCCGAGGGCTACGACCCGCTGCACGCCCTGCTGGCGATGTTCGCCGACCGCAAGGCCGCCGATGCCGTCAAGAAAACCCGCGCCGAAACCGTCGAAGGCCGCCTCAAGGACCGCATCATCGATGGCGACCGCAAGGGCCTTGGCGATGAGCTCGACGAGGCGCTGAAAACCAA
>JANXSA010000422.1 GCA_025352915.1 Rhodospirillales bacterium
ATCTCCCAGGCCACGCCGGCCAGCACGCGATCCACCGCGGCCACCAGCGGGCCGATATTCAGGGCCTCGTTCAGCACGGGCACCACCACGCAGAGTTCGACGGCGCCGGTTTCCGCGCGGGTTAAATTTTGGGGTGTTATCGTCTCGATGTTCATCTGGTCCATGACCTCGGCTTATAATCACAGCGCGCCACACTTGCACTCCCCGCTCCGCAGCGTTATCTGAAGGCTCTTCCACATTCTCCGCGGCTTTTGGGGGGTGGCCTTTGCGGGCCGCCTTTTTTGTTTTGACACATGACCACATAGACGACGATCAAGGCGAAGATGCGGCGCAAGGGCGCCCGGAAGACCTGCCGATGCAGGCGGGGCTCGAGGCGCGCATCATCGGCATCATTCATCCCACGGTGTCGGCGCTCGGCTATGAGCTGGTGCGCGTGATGGTGCTGGGGCGCGAGCGGCCGACGGTGCAGATCATGGCCGACCGGGCCGATGGCGCGCCGATCGGGGTGGGCGATTGCGAGGCGATCAGCCAGGCGATCAGCCCGGTGCTGGATGTCGCCGACTTGATCCCCGGGATCTGGACTTTGGAAGTTTCCTCACCGGGGATCGACCGGCCGCTGACCCGGGTGAAGGACTGGAACCGCTTCGCCGGACACCTTGCCCGTGCGGAAATGTCGATCCCGCTGGAGGGACGGCGGCGTATTTCCGGTGTTGTGCTGGGCGCGGATGAGAGCCATGCCCGGATGCGGCTGGATGACGGCGTCGAGCTGGCGCTGCCGCTGGATGATATTCGCCGCGCCAAGCTGGTGCTGACCGATGCCTTGATTGCCGCCACCGCGCAGGCGGCGAAGCCGAACTGAACCGACTTCTTCGCTCCTTTCACGCTGACCCACCCAAGAGGCCCGCCCATGGACACCTCGATCGCCCGCCCGGAACTGCTGCTGGTCGCCGACGCCGTCGCGCGCGAGAAATCGATCGAGCGCGAGGAAGTGCTGGAGGCGATGGAACAGGCCATCCAGAAGGCCGGCCGCGCCAAGTACGGCCATGAGAAGGACATCCGCGCCACCATCGACAAGAAGACCGGCGATGTCCGGCTGTCGCGCTGGACCGAGATCGTCGAGACGGTCGAGAACGAAGAGACCCAGATGGCGTCGACCATCGCCAAGAAGCTGTTCCCCGAGAAGGGCATCGGCGACTTCATCATCGATCCGCTGCCGCCGATCGACTTCGGCCGCATCGCCGCCCAGACCGCCAAGCAGGTGATCGTCCAGCGGGTGCGCGAATACGAGCGCCGCAAGCAGTTCGACGAGTTCAAGGACCGCGTCGGCGAGGTCATCAACGGGGTGGTCAAGCGCACCGAGTACGGCAACCTGATGGTCGAAGTCGGCCGTGCCGAGGCGCTGTTGCGGCGCGATGAGCTGATCCCGCGCGAGAGTTTTCGCAACGGCGACCGGGTGCGGGCGTATATCTTCGATGTGCGCGAGGAAGTGCGCGGACCGCAAATCTTCTTGTCGCGGACGCATCCTGGGTTTCTGGCGAAGCTGTTCGCGCAGGAAGTGCCGGAGATTTACGACGGGATCATCGAGATCAAGGCGGTGTCACGCGACCCCGGCAGCCGCGCCAAAATGGCGGTGATTTCCCGTGATGCCTCGATCGACCCGGTTGGCGCCTGCGTCGGTATGCGCGGGTCGCGCGTGCAGGCTGTCGTGCAGGAGTTGCAGGGCGAGAAGATCGATATCATTCCCTGGTCGCCGAACACTGCGACCTTCGTGGTGAACGCGCTGGCGCCGGCCGAGGTGAGCAAGGTGGTGCTCGATGAAGAGGCCGGGCGCTGCGAAGTGGTGGTGCCGGACGATCAGCTGTCGCTTGCCATTGGCCGGCGCGGGCAGAATGTGCGCCTGGCCAGCCAGTTGACCCGTTGGGACATCGACATCCTGACCGAGGCGGAGGAGAGCGAGCGCCGGCAGGAGGAATTCCGCCGCCGCACCGGGCTGTTCGTCGAGGCGCTGGACGTCGATGACGTGATCGCCGGGCTGTTGGTGACCGAGGGGTTCAACACCATCGAGGAACTGGCCTTCACCCCGATGGAGGAACTGGCCGATATCGAGGGCTTCGACGAGTCGATCGCCGAGGAGCTGATCCGCCGCGCCGAGCAGCATTTGCTGAAGCGTGACAACGAGTTGACCGAACAGCGCATTGTGCTCGGGGTGACCGAGGACATCGCCGCGATCGAGACCTTCACGCCCTTGATGCTGGCGGCGCTGGGTGAAAAAGGGGTCAAGACGCTGGACGACCTGGCCGACCTGGCATCCGACGAGCTGATCGAGATCATCGGTGCCGAAGCGATGGACGAGGAGACCGCCAACGATGTGATCATGGCCGCGCGCGCCCACTGGTTCGATGATGAGCCCAGCGGGGATGAGCCCAGCGGGGATGAGCCCAGCAGGGATGAGCCCAGCGGGGACGAGGCCAGTGGGGACGAGGCCAGTGGCGAAGCGGTTGCCGAGGGGGAAGAGAAGGAGGCTGGTCACGACTGAGCCTGCCAACCCGGACGCGGAGCTCGCGGGCGACGATGCCGCGGATGCGCGGGACGCCGACGAGCCTGAGAAAGGCCCGCTGCGGCGCTGTATCGTCACGCGCGAACGACTGGCCAAGGAGCAGATGATCCGCTTCGTGGTGCTGCCGCCAGACGAGGCGGCGGGGCGGAAGCTGGCGCTGGTGGTTCCCGACCTGACCGCAACGCTGCCCGGACGGGGAATATGGTTGAGTGCGAGAAGGGATGTGTTAGAAACGGCGCGGATGCGAGGCGGCTTTGCCAGAGCGGCGCGCTGTCAGGTGACGGTACCCCCCGATCTCACGTCCGGTCTTGCAGCTTCGCTCGTGCGACGGGTCGGTGAGACACTGGGCCTTGCGCGGCGCGCGGGGCAGGCAGTGGCCGGCTATAGCAAGGCGCGGGAGTGGTTGGACGGCGGACGCGCCGGTCTGGTGGTTCAGGCGAGCGACGGCAGCCCGGAGGAACGGCAACGATTTCTGGGCGGATGGAACGGACGAGTGCCGGCGGTGGCGCCGTTGGATGCGGCGCAGCTTGGTGGCGTGTTCGGACGGGACCATATCGTGCATGTGGCATTGCTGCGCGGCCGGTTGGCCGAGCGGGTGCGGATCGAGGCGGAGCGGCTGGACGGGGTGCGAGGCACCCTCCCGGCCGTAGCGAAGACTAGGGATTTAGCGAAGACTAGGGATGATGCGCCCGGCGCGGCCGGGGGCGTGGTGAGAGATACAGGCGGGTAGATGAGCGAAGGCAACGAGCAGGACGCGGCTAAGGGCAGGCTTTCACTGCGTCCGGCAGGACGCATGGAGCTGGGCCGGACCGTGGACGCCGGATCTGTGCGGCAGAGTTTCAGCCATGGCAGGTCCAAGGTGGTGCAGGTCGAGGTGCGCAAGAAGCGCGCGCCGGGCCCGACGCCGCCGCCGGGCGCATCTGCGCCATCGGCAAGCGGATCGGCGCCGGCGCCATCCGCGCCGCGTCCGTCTGGCCCTGGTGGCCGGCCGGGTCCTGGCGGACGGGCGCTGACGGCCAACGAACTGGCGGTGCGCCAGCGCGTGCTGCTGGAACAGCAGCGTGATTCCGCGCGGCGTGATGCCGAGCGCCGCGAGCAGGAGAAGATCTCCATCCTGTCGGCCGCCGAAGAGGCACGCCGGCGCGAGGATGATGCCCGCAAGGCCGCCGAGGAAGAGGCGCGCCGCACCGCCGAAGAAGCCGCCAAGCTCAAGGCCGAGCAAGAGGCGCACCGCGCCGCCGAGGCCGCCGAGGCCGCCGCCCGCACCGCCGCCCCGGTGCCGCGCAGCGACGAGGAACCGCGCCGCGCCGCACGTCCGGCACCGGCGCCCGCAGCACCGGCGGCTCCGGCCGGCGAGACGCTGCGCCTGCGCGCCCGCGTCGTCGAGGAAGAGGACGAGGCCCGGCCGATCCGTCGCCCCGGTGGCCCCGGTGGCGCCATGGCGCCGCGCAAGCCGCCGGTGGTCGCCGCGAAGAAGGGTACCGATGACCGCCGCCGCACCGGCAAGATCGACGTGCTCGCCGCCATCGAGGGCGAGGATGACCGCGTCCGCTCGCTCAACTCGGTGCGTCGCCAGCGCGAGCGTGAGCGTCGCCAGGCCGAGTTGGAGCGGCTGCGCTCCGACCAGGTGAAGGTGGTGCGCGAGATTGTGCTGCCGGATACGATCACCGTGCAGGAACTGGCCAACCGCATGGCCTCGCGCGGGCCCGATGTCATCAAAGCGTTGATGAAGATGGGCGTGATGGCGACCATCACCCAGAGCCTGGACGCCGACACCGCCCAGTTGGTGGTCGAGGAATTCGGCCACAAGGTGAAGCGCGTCAGCGAGGACGACGTGGAGATCGGGCTGGAGGGCGAGGTCGATATCGAGGCCGACCTGATCCCGCGTCCGCCGGTTGTCACCGTGATGGGCCATGTCGACCACGGCAAGACCAGCCTGCTGGATGCGCTGCGGGCAACCGATGTGGCCAGCGGCGAGGCCGGCGGCATCACCCAGCACATTGGCGCCTATAACGTGGCGCTGCCGAACGGCAATTCGATCACCTTCATCGACACGCCGGGCCACGAGGCGTTCACCGCCATGCGTTCGCGCGGGGCTTCGGTGACCGATATCGTGGTGCTGGTGGTGGCCGCCGATGACGGCGTGATGCCGCAGACGATCGAGGCGATCAAGCACGCCAAGGCGGCGAATGCGCCGATCATCGTGGCCATCAACAAGATGGACAAGGCCGACGCCAACCCGAACCGGGTGCGCCAGGAATTGCTCAAATACGAGATCGTGGTCGAGGAGATGGGCGGCGAGACCCAGGACGTGGAGGTTTCCGCCACCAAGCGGACGGGAATCGACAAGCTGGAGGAAGCTATCCTGTTGCAGGCCGAGTTGCTCGACCTCAAGGCCAATCCTGAGCGTACCGCGGAAGGTTCGGTGATCGAAAGCCGGCTGGATCGTGGCCGTGGTCCGGTGGCGACCTTGCTGGTGCAGAAGGGTACGCTGTTTCAGGGCGATATCGTGGTGGCCGGTGCCGAATGGGGCCGGGTGCGCGCCATGCTGGATGACCGCGGCAAGGCGATGAAATACGCCCCGCCCTCGACCCCGGTGGAGATCCTCGGCCTGGCCGGCATTCCCGCCGCCGGTGAGCCGTTCGTGGTGGTGGATAACGAAAGCCGCGCCCGCGAGATTTGCGAGCTGCGCCAGCGCAGGCTGCGCGACAAGGCTGCCGGGGTGATGACCGCCGCCCGCGGCACGCTGGACGAGATGCTGGCGCGCATCCAGGCCGGCGCGCAGAAAGAAGTGGCGATCGTCATCAAGGCCGACATGCAGGGCAGCGCCGAGGCGATCACCGCCACGGTGACCAAGCTGGCGCATGAGGAAGTGCGCGTGCGCGTGTTGATCGCGGGGGTCGGCCAGATCACCGAGAGCGACATCCAGCTCGCCCGCGCCTCCTCGGCCGTCATCGTCGCTTTCAACGTGCGCGCCACCACCCAGGCGCGCGAGATGGCCCAGCGTGATGGCGTCGATATCCGCTACTACTCGATCATCTACGATGTGTCGGACGACATCGAGAAGATGGTCAAGGGCAAGGTCGCGCCCAAGGCCCGCGAGAAGTTCCTCGGCTATGCCGAAATCCGCAAGGTGTTCGACATCACCAAGACCGGCAAGGTCGCCGGCTGCATGATCACCGAGGGCCTCGTGAAGCGCGGCTGCGGCGTCCGCCTGCTGCGCGACGGCGTGGTTGTCCACGCCGGCGATCTCACGCAGTTGAAGCGCTTCAAGGACGA
>JANXSA010000448.1 GCA_025352915.1 Rhodospirillales bacterium
CCAAGGGCGGCCTCGTCTCGATGATCAAGTCCCTGTCGGTCGAACTCGCCCGCCACGGCATCCGCGCCCACTCGATCCTGCCCGGCTGGATCGAAACCGACATGACGGCGAAATCCATCGCCAACGAGAAATTTGCCGGCAACGTGATGCCGCGCATTCCCATGCGGCGCTGGGGCACCGGCGCCGATTTCGGCGGTATCGCGGTCTACATCATGTCCGACGCCAGCGCCTACCACACCGGCGAATCCTTTGTGATCGACGGCGGCTATTCGATTTTCTAGGAAGGAAGAATCTTCTTTTTGTGAACAAAAAGAAGCAAAAAAACCTCACCCACTTGCTTATGGATAAAAAGTTTTTTGGTTCTTTTTTTCAAAAAAGAACATGCTTCCTTCCGCTTTCCAGGACCCATCCCCATGCGCTTCGGCTGGCTGACCCTCGCCGCCTCCCCCTCGCCCGAGACCGATGCCGCTTGCATCGATGACCAGATCACCCAAGCCGTCGCCGCCGAGGCGCTCGGTTTCGACAGCGTCTGGCTCACCGAACATTATTTCACCGGCGAAAGCGTCTACAACGACGCCTTGCTGTTTGCCGCCGCGCTGGCGATGAAGACCACCCGCATCCGCATCGGCTTTGCCGTGGTGCAGATGCCGTTCCATCACCCGGTGCGGCTGGCGACCCAGCTCGCTTTGCTCGACAATTTGTCGAAGGGCCGCATCGATGTCGGCATCGGCAAAGGCACCGTCTTCAACGAATACGAGTTCATCGGCCACGGCCTGCGCAGCACAGACTCCAAGGCCCGGCTGGAGGAAGCCCAGTCCATCTTCGAACGCCTCTGGCACGAAGCGCCGATGACCCACGAGGGCAAATACTACAAGCTGCACGTCCCCGCCCTGCGGCCAAAGCCGGTGCAGCCAGGCGGCCCGCCACTGTGGCGCAGCGTGATCTCGCCCTCCTCATTCCTCGAATGCGGCCGGCGCGGCATCCCGATCCTGACCGCCCGCCTCGGCGTGGCGCGCATCCGCGAGCGCTGGGCCACCTATGAACAGGGGCTGGACGAAGGCGGCCATGACGCCGCCACCAAGGCGCGCCTGCTGGCCTCGGCAGCCCTGTGGCGCAACGTTTATGTCGGCGAATCCGATGCCGAGGCCGAGGATTCGGTCGGCGAATTGCTGCTCGCCGCCCGCCACCACATCAGCCATTTGCGCACCACGCTCAACCCGCCCGACTTCACTGTCGACCCCGCCATGCTCAACCCCTGGGCCGACCCCGCCGTGCCCGATGCCGAAGCCCTGGCGAATATCCTTGAAACCGGCACGCTCTACGGCTCGGCCGCGCGGGTGCGCGAACAGGTAGCGGCGCTGCGCGATGCCGGGGTGCGCCATCTGCTATGCCAGACCGGTTTCGGCGAGATGGCGCACGAGCGCGTGATGGCCTCGACCCGCCGCTTTGGCGAAGCGGTGATGCCAGCTTTCCACTAGCCCCGCGGGCCGGCTCCGCGCCGCAGGTATTGCCCGGACGTTAACAACGCTCCGATCGCCGCCGGGCCAAGCCGCCCCTTCATTTATTGTTCAAACCCCCAGAACAGTTTTTCATAAATCCGGCGAATACTTCTTGATTTCATCCTCCGCGCTCCGTATCAAATTTGCGACCACTGAGACGGGGCGACCACAATGCGACCAACCTTCAAACCTCGGCCTCTCTTCGGCGAAGATAATGCCGATCAGGACCCCAACGCCCCCCTCGCGCCAATCGGCAGCAACCCGCTGGACGGCAACTGGCTGCCCGCCCCACTCCAGGCCGAGGCGCCCGCCACCACCCCCCCGGACGAGATCATCCTGCTCGACCTGACCGCCGAGATCGAGCACCACGCCATCGGCGCCCTCGCCGCCTCCACCACCGCCAAGATCGGCGCCGCCGCCAGCCCGATCGCCACCCGCAGCAGCTACACCAGCGGCGCCACCGGCGCGTACAACGTGACGCTGCAATTCCAGGGCAGTTGGACCATAGCGCTCCAGGACGTCTTCATCACCGCGGCCAACCGGATCAGCGCCACTATCGTCGGCGACCTGAAAAACGTGAAAGTCGGCACCCAACAGATCGACGACATCGTCATCTCGGCCGAGCTGAAAACGATCGACGGCGCCGGCGGCATCCTCGGCCAGGCCGGTCCCACCGCCCTGCGCGTCGGCAGCTTCCTGCCGGCCACCGCGATGATGCGCTTCGACAGCGCCGATGCCGCCGCCTATCACGCCCTCGGCCTATTCGACGAGATCGTGACACACGAGATGATGCATGCCGTCGGCATCGGTTCAATTTTGGCCAGGGTGGTGCTGCCGGCGTGGCTGGCGGCGTAGGCGTCGACCAGCTTGGCGTATTCGGCGGTAGCGTTTGGGCCGATGAAGCCGGCCCCGGACAGCAGCGCCTTGTTGGCCCAAATTGAACCGATGCCGACGGCATGCATC
>JANXSA010000502.1 GCA_025352915.1 Rhodospirillales bacterium
TGTCTTTTGTGCGGGTCATTCGGCGGGCTCCGTTGCTTGCCTGGGGACCGGCTTGGACGGCGGGCGCTTCTCGCGGCGGCGGAACAGGCCGAGGACGCCGTTCGGCAGGAACAGGGTGAAATGCGCGCCGTCATCGGCCCCAACGGTGCCGGCAAAACCACCATGATGGACGTCATCACCGGCAAAACCCGCCCCGACGAAGGCCAGGTCATCTTCGGCGAAAAAACCGACCTCACCAAACTCGACGAACCCGCCATCGCCGCGCTGGGCATCGGCCGCAAATTCCAAAAACCCACCGTGTTCGAGCCACACACCGTCTGGGATAACCTCCTCCTCGCCCTGGCCGGCGACCGCCGCCCGCGCTTCACCCTCTGGGCGCGCGAAACCGCCGACGAAAAAGACCGCATCGACGCCGTCCTCGAAACCACCCGCCTCACCGAACTCCGCCACGCCACCGCCGGCGGCCTCAGCCACGGCCAGAAGCAGTGGCTGGAAATCGGTATGCTCCTGGCCCAGGAACCCCAACTCCTCCTGGTCGACGAACCCGTCGCCGGCATGACCGACGCCGAAACCGAACAAACCGCCGACCTCCTGCGCGACATCAACCGAACCCGCAGCGTCGTCGTCGTCGAACACGACATGGCCTTCGTCCGAGCCCTCGGCGTGCGTGTCACCGTGCTGCACGAAGGCTCCGTGCTCTCCGAGGGGACCATCGACCACGTTTCCAATGACCCCAAGGTTATCGAAGTGTATCTCGGGCGATGAAGGAAAGCGAAAGGTCTTCTTTTTGTGAACAAAAAGAAGCAAAAAAACTTTATCCATTGACCCACGCGAAACGCCGATCCCCTCGCACGCAAGCAAATGAGAAAATTTTTTTTGCTTCTTTTTGTTCACAAAAAGAAGTCTTCCCCTTCAAGGCTTCCTCCCCATGCTAGAGGTCAAATCCGTCGACCTGCACTACGGCGCCGCCATCGCCCTGCGCCAGGTCTCCCTCACCGCGAAGCTCGGCGAAGTCACCTGCCTCCTCGGCCGCAACGGCGTCGGCAAGACCAGCCTGCTGCGCGCCATCACCGGCGCGCATCCGATTTCCGCCGGCAGCATCACCTGGGAGGGTGCCGACATCACCAAACTCCCCACCTACGAACGCGCCAGGCGCGGCATCGCCTCTGTGCCCCAGGGCCGTGACATCTTCCCCCTGCTGACCGTCCGGGAAAACCTGGAAACCGGCTTCGCCGTCCTGCCCCGCCGCGAGCGAAAAATCCCCGACGAGATGTTCGAACTTTTCCCGATCCTGAAAACCATGCTCGGCCGCCGCGGCGGCGACCTCTCCGGCGGCCAACAGCAACAGCTCGCCATCGCCCGCGCCCTGATCATGAAGCCCCGCCTGCTGGTGCTCGACGAACCCACCGAGGGCATCCAGCCCTCCATCATCAAGGACATCGGCCGCATCATCGACCTGCTGCGCACAAGGGGCGGCATGGCCATTCTTCTCGTCGAACAATATTTCGACTTCGCCCGCGACCTCGCCAGCCGTATCGTCGTCATGGACCGCGGCGACGTCGTCCTGAACGGCACCCGCGAGGAGCTAGACGAAGACGATGTCCGCCGCCGCCTTTCCGTATGAGCCCCGCCTGCAGCGCTCCACCGGCACGCTCCACATCACCTATCGCGACCGCGACGGCACCACCGCCCTCGCCGACCTGCGCCAGGAAGGCTGCCTCAAGGCCCGCTTCCCCCGCCCCACCGGCTGGACCGAAGCCGTCATGCTTAACAGTAGCGGCGGCGTGGCCGGCGGCGACTCCCTCACCCTGCGCCTGGCTGTCGGCCCCAACGCAAAAGCCACCTTCAGTACCCAAGCCGCCGAACGCTTCTACGGCGCCCGCGATGCTGACACCCCATCCACCGTCCACACCACCATCACCCTGGCCCCAAACAGCGCCGCCGAATGGCTCCCCCAGGAAACCATCCTGTTCGACCGCTGCGCCCTCACGCGCACGCTGGACATCGACATGGCCGAAGACGCCAGTTTCCTCGGCGTCGAAACCCTCATCTTCGGCCGCGCCCTGATGGGCGAAACCGTCCACACCGCCCGCCTGCGCGACACCATCCGCCTGCGCCGCGGAGGAAAACTCCTGCTCCACGACGCCATCCGCCTCGAAGGCCCCGTCGCCGAAATCCTCGCCCACCCCGCCAGCACCAACGGCTCCATCGCCATGGCCACCATCATCCACGCCACTCCCACCGCCCCCGCCGCCCTGACCGCCCTGCGTGAAGCCTGGGAGCACAGCCCAGCAGAAGCCGCCGCCAGCACCTGGAACAACATCCTGATCGGCCGTATCCTCGCCCCCGACGCCGCCACCCTGCGCACCACCCTCATCGCCGGCTTGGCCGTCCTGCGTGACCACCGCCCCCTCCCCCGCGTCTGGAACTGTTGAGGCAAGCCCATGAACCTGACCCCACGCGAGAAAGACAAACTCCTCATCTCCATGGCCGCCATCGTCGCCCGCCGCCGCCTTGACCGTGGCGTCAAGCTCAACTACCCCGAAGCCATCGCCCTGATCTCGGACTTCGTCGTCGAAGGCGCCCGCGACGGCCGCACCGTCGCCGACCTCATGCAAGCCGGCGCCCACGTCATCACCCGCGACCAGGTCATGCCCGGCATCGCCGAAATGATCCACGACGTCCAGGTCGAAGCCACTTTTCCGGATGGCACCAAACTCGTCACCGTCCACGAACCCATCCGCTAGGACCCAGACATGATCCCCGGCGAAATCGAAACCCAACCCGGCGACATCGAACTCAACGCCGGCCTCCCCCGCACAAC
>JANXSA010000506.1 GCA_025352915.1 Rhodospirillales bacterium
CGGCAGCGGCGGCACCTTGGGCGGCGCCGGCGACGGTTGGCGGTGGGGGGGGTGGGACGGAGAGGGTGAGTTGGCGGGCCATACCCGCCAGCAGGTCGCGCATTGGCGATTGCGGCGAGGACAGGAGGTAGAGGTCCTGGACCGCCTGGTTCATGTTGCGCATTGGCACGATGTTGATGTCGGCGAGCAGGGTGTCCCACTGCTTGGCGTATTCGTCGGTGTAGAGTTTTACGACGTCGCGTTCGAGGGTGAGCATTTGCGGGCTGCGCGGGTCGATTTCTGAGCGGGTGCCGAGGACCCAGCTTTCGCTGGCGACTTCGCGGGCGGCGTTTGGCAGGGAGGGCAGCACGACCTTGTGGAAGCCGTCGACGGTGTAGAAGCCGGGGATGCCGTCGGTGAGCGGCTTGGCCGAGGCGCGGACGAAGACGCGGGCGCCGGAGGCTCCGGCGGCGTCGGCGGGGCGCCAGGGGGCGATGCCGGCGGAGGTGGCGAGCGGGCGGATGCGGGAATAGACGCGCTCGGCCAGGGTGACGCGGGAGAAGGTGCGGCGGGCTTCCTCGACCAGGGAGCCGTCGAGCGGGATGGCGGGGAGCGGATTTGCCAGGAGTGCGTCGGCGTGGCGGGCCATGGCGTCACGGAAGGCGGCGGCACCGGGGCCGGGCCAGGTCTGGGCCCAGTCGAGGGTGAGCCATTCCTTGACGAGGGCGCGGTCGAGCGGGCCGAGAGTGCCGGCCATCAGGTAGATCCGGGTGGCTTCGTAGACGAAATCCGGGCGGTTGATGTTTCCGCGGATTTGCGATTCCAGGCGCCAGATGATGCGCGGGAGGAGGACGCGCTCCAGGGCGTGGCGGTAGACGGTTTGGGCGGCGAGGGAGAGTTTTTCCGACTGGCCGAGGCCGAAATCCCAGGCGCCGGCGTCTTGGCGTTTGTCGTAGCCGAAGGGCAGCGCGCGGGCCTGTTCGAGCAGGGTAATGAAGGCGGGCAGGTCGGAGTCGTTGACGGGGTCGAGGCGGAGGGGTTGGGCGGTGGCGGCGTAGGCGGCGATGGCCTGGGCGGAGGCGTCGATCTGGGCCTGGGCCTGGGATTGGGCGCGCCAGGCGAGGCCGCCGAGGAGGAGGGTCAGGGCGGCGATGGAGGCGAAGGCGCCGCCGCGGATGAGCCAGCGGCGGCGGGCGGCGCCGGGTTTTTCGCTGACCAGCATGGCTTCGCCGAAGATGACGTCGCGCAGCAGGCGGGCGAGGAAGTAGCTGCGGCCTTGTTCGGGGCGCAGGCTGGGGGCGCGTTTTTGATCGAGGCCGAAGGCGCGGGAGAGGGCGCCGGTGAGGCGGTCGATGGGGGTGCCTTCCTGGGTGCCGGAGGCGAAGTAGACGCCGCGCAGGAAGGGGGCGGGGTCGAGCTTGGAGCCGCCGAAAGCTTCCTGGAGGAAGGCGGAGAGCGGGGCTTCGAGGCTGGCGACCTGGGCGGGGAAGCCGGCGAGGGCCGCCCGGCGGTCTGGGCTGCGCTCGGCTTGCAGGCGGTCGAGCAGGCGGGCGTCCAGGCGGGCGGTGAGGGCCTGGAAGGCATTCGCGAAGCCGGTGAGGACGTCGGTGTCTTTGGTCTTCAAGTCAAACGTGTGGCCCCAGACTTGGGCGCGTTTTTCGCGGTCGAGGTCGTCGAAGTATTCGGTGAAGCCGGCCAGGAGGTCGGATTTGGTGACGATGGCGTAAACCGGCACGCGGACGCCGAGGCGGTCGGTGAGTTCCTTGATGCGCTTGCGGATGGCGCGGGCGTGGGCGCTGCGTTCGGCTGGGGTGGCGGTGGCGATGTCGGTGATGGCGATGGCGACGAGGACGCCGTTGAGCGGTTGGCGGGGGCGGGTGCGCTTGAGGAGGTCGAGGAAGGCGAGCCAGCCGGCTTTATCGACGGTGGAATCGGAGTCCTGGGTAGTGTAGCGGCCGGCGGTGTCGATCAGGACGGCGTTCTCGGTGAACCACCAGTCGCACATGCGGGTGCCGCCGACGCCGGCGACCGCGCCCTGGCCCATCTCGGCGGCGAGCGGGAATTGCAGGCCGGCGTTGAGGAGGGCGGTGGTTTTGCCGGCGCCGGGGGGGCCGATGATGACGTACCAGGGTTGCTCGTAGAGGTAGCCTTTGGTGCCGCGGGCGCGGCGCAGGAGGTCGAGTGCCGTGGTGAGTTTTTCGCGCATGGCGGCGGCTTCTTCGCCGGATGTGTCGGCGGCGGCGGCACCTTCGATCAGGGCGGTGTCGGCTTTGGCGCGGCGGCGGGAGATCCAGAAGTTCAGGCCGAACCAGATGAGGGCGATGGTCAGCACGATGACGAGGCGGATTGGCCAGTCTTCGAGCCAGGACAGCAGCGGGCCGAGGAACCAGGCGAGGGCGGCGAGGACGGCCGCACCGATGCCGGTGAGGAACCAGCGCGAGGTCAGGAAGGCGATGACGGCACTCATTGTCGGTTCCTAGCCTTGGCGCCGCAGCACGACTTCGATGCGGCGGTTCTCGTCGCGGCCCTGGGCGGTGGCGTTGTCGGCGACCGGTTCGGCGTCGGCGCGGCCTTCGGCCTTGATGCGGGCGGGTTCGGCCAGGGTGCGCAGGATGATGGTTCGGGCGGCTTCGGCGCGGGAGGTGGAGAGGTGGAAGTTGGAGGGGAACTGGACGGTGCGGATCGGCTGGTTGTCGGAGTGGCCGAGGACCTGGACGGTGCCGGTTTCCGCCTTCAGCGCGCTGCCGATTTTTTCCAGGATACCGAGGAAGGCGGGTTGGACGGTGGCGCTGCCGGAGGGGAACATGGCCGGGGCGTTGGCGGCGATGCCCTTGTTGCGGATGCGCACGACGGGGGTCTGCTCGGTGCCGAGGACGGTGACGAGGCCGGCGTCGATCTCGGGCTTGAGGAAGGTGCGCAGCTTGTCGAGCACGCCGGGTTCGGGGGGTGGTGGCGGCGGCGGCGGGGGCGGGACGACCAGGGCGGCGCGGATGATGCCGGGCATTTTTTGCGGCGGGCTGGCCATCATGGTGGCCATCACGTCGTCGGAGCTGGCGTTGAGGCTGGTGGAGAACCAGACGAACAGGCCGGCGATGGCGGCCAGGCCGAGGACGCCGACGACCCAGACCGGCAGGGCGGCGCGGGAGGGTTTGTAGGGGGCGGTGGCGCCCATCCATTGCGGCGAGAGGTCCTGTTCGGCGACCTGACGCTGGCGGGTGATGATGGTGTAGAGGTCCTCGCGCAGTTTTTCGAGCTCGCCGGGGCCGCGCGGGGCGAGGCGGTAGCGGCCCATGAAGCCGAGGGAGAGGCAGAGGTACATCAGTTCGAGGACGGGCAGGAAGCTGCCGGGGTTGGCCTTCATCTGGCCGAGCAGGTCGAAGAAGCGTTCGCCGGAGCGGACTTCCTGGTGGAAGGTCGAGATCAGCGAGCGCTGGTCCCAGATTCCGGTGCCGCCCCAGGGGGTGTTGAGCACGACGTCGTCCAGGCTGGCGCAGAGGGCGTAATGGGCCGGGCGGAGCTGTTCCATCGGCACGCCGGCTTCGCGGGCGGTGGTTTCGAAGCTGCGGAGTTCGCGGGTGGCGCGTTCGCGCAGGTCGGCAGCGTCGGGCTGGTTGGCGGTGTTGCGCAGGCGGGCGAGGAGTTGCAGCAGCGGGGCGGCGGTGGCGAGCAGGGCGCTGCCGCCGAAGATCAGTTTTTCGGCGCCCTCGCCGGTGGTGACCTGGGCCGCTACCGGGGCGTTGGTGGCGGCGGGGAAGCTGGAAGATGGAGCGAATCCTGGCGCGGGTGCTGCCGGGCGGCGACCGCCCGGGGCCGGGCGGATCACGGTGCGGTCGCTGTCTTCCTCGAAGGGATTATCGACGCTCATTGCATCCACCTATCTCAGGTCATCAGCCGCGGATCGCCCAGAGTTCCATCTGCAGGCCCGGGTATTCGCCCGAGACATGGATGGCGAAGCCGCCGCTGCTCTGCATCTGTTTCCAGTGGGCGGAGTTGCGGTCGAGTTCGAAATAGCTTGCCCCGGCATAGAACGGCAGTTGCCTTGGTGCGACCGGCAGGGGGCGGACGGCGATGCCGGGGAGCTGGGACATCACGTGGTCGCGGATGTGCTCGACGGCGGCGATCTTGACCTGGCTGGGGAACAGGCGGCGCAGCGTTTCTGCTGGCATGTCGGCCTGGACCGTCAGCACGAAATTGGTCGCGCGCAGGATGTTGCGGTCGACGATGGCGCCCAGCCGGAGGCCGCCGCGGCGCTCCTCCAGCTTGATGGGTACAGCGGTTTCCTCGATGGCGGTCGACAGGGCGCGGCGCAGGTCGGCGACGACCGGGGCGAAGCTGCGTTGCAGGTCGTCGTGGCGGTACGGCGGATAGGTGCCGGGCCGGCGGGTGGCGGTGTCGGTGTAGGTTGCCAATTCACCGGCCATTTGCAGCAGGGCGCGGTACATGTCCTCCGGATGGAGATTTCCGCCATCGGCCCAGTGCGCCAGCAGGGGGTGCCAGCGGTTGACGCATTCCAGCAGCAGGTAGTCCTGGATTTCCGCCGAGCCGCGGGCGCCGCCGGCGACCATGCGCGAGGCCAGTGCCTCCGCCCGCTGGTTGAACAGGCCGGTGAGGTCGGCGAGCAGGCCGGACAAGGGCGGAGCGGCGGCGCAGACCAAGGCGGGGGCGATCCAGTTGCGGTCCAGCGTCACCCGGCGGTCGGCGGAGACCTCGACCACCCGGGCCAGGCCGATGCACAGGAAGCCGGCGCGCTCGTCGGTTTCGAGGAGATAGCGCAGGCGCAGGCGGCCGACTTGCAGGTCGGCTGGCTGTGGTGAGGCGGAATGGGTGTCATAGGCCTCGAACGGGCGGAGATCGTAGCGCCCGTCGCTGGCGGCATCGGCGGCGATCTCGACGGCACCGGGCTGGCGCACCGGGAGTGCGAGATAGACCAGCACGTTGCGCGCGGTTTCCGGCAGGTCGAGCGGGGCGGGATGATCGGTCTGGTCCGGCAGGGCGAAGGGGGTGCCGTCCTCGAACACGCCGGCGGCCTGGGACAGGGCGAAGCGGCCGGTGGCGAGCAGGTCGCGGTTGACCGCCATTTCGGTCAGGCCCCAGGGATACGGGCGCAGCGAGGCGGTGCGCTCGCGCGCGAAGGCCTCCAGCCAGCGATCCTGCTGCTGGAAGTGCTGCGCGCGCAGGAACATGCCTTCCTGCCAGACTACCCGGTTGGTCCACGTCATCGGCGTCTGTTCGAGCCCCCATTTGTCATCACGCCAGCCTTCCGCGCCGCCAGCCTTCTGCACCGCATGGCCGTCACCGGGCCTTGCCGCCGACTTCGCGCAGCGCCTGTTCATAGGCGCGGGCAAAGGTCTTGCCGAATACGCTGTCGAAATCATCGGCTAATGCGCCGGTAATGTCGCCATGCAATTTTTCGAACAGCTCGAAGGCGCGCGCCCGTTTCTGCGCCCCCAGCATGCCGCCCGAGCGGTCGCCCTCGGCGCGCAGCGGGGCGGGGTCGAAGCGTTCGATCAGCGCGCGCACCGCGGTCTGCATCGCCGCCATGGTGGCAAGCTCGTGCAGGCGGATATCGTCCAGCGCCTCGCCCACCGCCGCCGCCGGGGTCATCTCGGTGCGCCGGCCGGCGCCGAGCAGAGCAGCCAGGGCGTCGTCATCGCCGGCGGAGAATTTCAGCGGGTTGTTGCCGCGGGCGCGGATCATCGTCTGTTCGATGCGAAATTCGCCCTTGATCGCGGCGCGGGCGATCAGGGTCTGGCGCAGCCCGGCGACCACGGCGCGGAAGGCGGCGCCGAGTTTTTCCATCGCCGCCTCGGCATCGGCGGGGCGGGCATCCTCCATGCCGGCGCCGCGCAGGAAGGCGGCCAGCAGGTCGCCGGTGGCGGCCGGTTGCTGCGCGGGCACGGGCGCTGCCGCCTCCGCCCGCGCCGGCATTGGCGGCAGGACGGGTACCGGCGAACTGCCGTCGCGATCCGGTTCGGCGAAGGGGTCTTCAGGCGCGGTCGAGGCAATCTCGATACTGGGTGCCGGGATGCTCGGTGCCGAGGTGCTCGGTGGCGGGGCGCTCGGTGGCGGGGGGGCTTGCACGGGCAGCGGCGCAGTTGCGGCCGGTGGTGCAACGCGCGGCGGCGGCGACAGGTCGATGTCCCAGTCATCCGCCGGCGCTGCCGCCTTCGCCGGAGCGGGACCCGGCACCGCGCCGGCCGGTTTGCTGAGATCAAGATCCCAATCGTCGAAATTCAGCGTACTCGGCGGCACCGGCACCCGGAAGGCCTGTTCCAAGGCGGGCGCATTATCCGGCTGGGTCGGTCCGCGGAAGTCGCCGCCAAATGACGCAGAGGGCGAGTCAGGGGCCAGCGGGTCGTAATCGGACGACAGGGTCACGCTGGGAGTGCCGAAGCCGCCGCCTGTCCCGCGGCCATCGGACAGCAGCGGATCGCGCTCGAACCCTGGCGATGGCGCGCCCTGCGATCCTGTCCTGGCCGGCGCAAAGGGGTCGTCACCGAACGGGTCGTTGGCTTGCTTGCCGCCTTGGCCAGCCCCTGACCAGGCGGCTACCTCGGCGATCCGGACCTCGATTTCATAGGCGCCGAGGCGCAGGCGGTCGCCGTCGCGCAGATCGCGCGGGCCGGACGCCTCGCCGAGCGGTTCGGCCTCGCGGTTCAGATAGGTCCCGTTGGCGCTGACATCGGCGAGCTGCCAGCCGCCGGAGCGGAAGGCGAGCACGCAATGGCGGCGCGACAGGGTCCGGTCGGGGTCGGGCAGCGTCCAACTGTTGTCGGTGCCGCGGCCGATGCTGAATTCACCGCCGGACACCTGGCGCGTTTCCGGCGGCACGGCATCGGGGCAGCGCAGGACCGAGAGGGTCAGGCCCATCGCGTCAGCCGCCCGGCCGCATGGCGGCAAGGCATGGGGGCATGACGATATCCTGGTGCTGCGTCGCCATGGGTGTTCCCTCCCGCTGGCGGCAGCTTAGCCAAGACCGCGCCGGGCGCGAAGCCCGGCGCGCGCCCGGCGCACCGATTCCTGGCCGCGTTCACGCGATCATCATCGCCCGCCCGGGGGGCAGGCCCCGATTACGCCCCCAGGGCCATTCCCAGCGCCGGTTGCACATCGTCCGGCAGCGGGCAGACATAGGGGTTGGAGGCGGTGCGCGCTGCGTGATCCGCCTTGGCGCGGGCCAGCAACGCGGGGTCGCGCAGCGCGTCCACGGCGGTGGCGGCCATCACCTTGGCGGCGTGGACCATGCCCTTGTGGGCGATGCCGCTCTGGCCCTGGGCGGTCAGTTGCCAGGAATGGCCGGGGGTGCCTATGGCATAGGTGGCGCCCCGGATCTGGGCGGTGGGGACCGCCCAGGAGACGTCGCCGACATCGGTCGAGCCGATGCCGCGGCCGCCGCCATTGCTGCCGAGCGGGACGATGCGGTCGCACAGCAGGGTGTCCATGTCGGGCGCCAGGCCGAAGCGGGTATAGGCACCGGCGATGTCGTCCGGGCGCAGGGTGGCGCGGATTTCGGCGGCCAGCTTGCGGTCGGCGTCGTCCCATTGCGGCGGGCCGAGATGCTGGAGGTTATCGAACATCGCCTGTTCCAGCGGCGTGTTGCCGAGGAGGTTCGACATGCCGCTGATCGCGTGCGACTCGACCTGGGTTTCAGTCATCAAGGCGGCGCCGTCGGCGATCTTCTTCACCCGCGCGACGAGACCGGTGAGTTCCGGCAATTCGCGGGCGCGCACGATGTAGCGCACCACGGCTTTCGACTGGACGACGTTGGGCGCGATCCCGCCGGCGTCGATGGTGGCGTAATGGATGCGCGCGTCGCTGGGCATGTGCTCGCGCATGTAGTTCACGCCGACATTCATCAATTCGACGGCGTCGAGCGCGCTGCGGCCGAGATGCGGCGCGGCGGCGGCGTGGCTGGCCCGCCCGGTGAAGGTGAAGTCGTAGGAGACCAGGGCGAGGGAGATTGCCGGGTTGACGGCGCAGAACGGCGCGGGGTGCCAGGACAGGGCAATGTCGACATCCTTGAAGGCGCCTTCACGCACCATGAACAGTTTACCGGCGCCGCTCTCCTCGGCGGGGCAGCCGTAATAGCGCACGCGGCCCTTGATCCCCTGGGCGGCGAGCCAGTCCTTCACGGCGGTGGCGGCCAGCATCGCGGCGGAGCCCAGCAGGTTGTGGCCGCAGGCGTGGCCGGCGGTTTCGCCGGGACGCGGCTGTTTGGTGGCGATGCCGGCTTCCTGGCTCAGGCCGGGCAGCGCATCGAATTCGCCAAGAATGGCGATCACCGGGCCTTCGTCACCGGCCTCGCCGATGATGGCCGTCGGGATGCCGGCGACGCCGGTGGTGACGCGAAAACCCTGTTGTTCCAGCATCGCCACGTGTTCGGCCGCCGAGCGGTGTTCCTGGTAGCCGAGTTCCGGCATTTCCCAGACGCGGTCGGCCAGGGCGGTGAAGGCTTCCCGGTGCTGGTCGACGAGGGTCCAGACCTGTTCGGTGTTGTGCGCGCTCACAGCATCACCCGGCCGATATTGCCGTCGATCTTGATCTCGGTGCCCATCGCCGCGGACAGCTTGACCAGATGCGGCAGGATGTCCTCGTCCTCGGACAGCCGCGGCGAACCGCGGCGCGCGCGGGCGACGCCGAAGCCGAGCTCGACCGGGATGAACTCGATCAGGTTGGCCGCACCGTCCTCCATGTTCCAGCGCGCCAGCACCGATTTCCATGCCCAGGGATCAGCGGCGAAGCCCTTGGTGTTGGTGTCCGAGCGCTTGTCGACACCGTCGGCGACGTTTTCGGTCAGGCCCATCTGGAACTTGTCGTAGAAATCCTGCGGCAGGGCGGCGATGGTTTCGTTGTGGAAGATGAAGTTGCCGAGCGAGTGGAAGATCGGCCGCTTCTGGTAGATCTCGACCCCGCGCAGGACATGCGGGCCGTGGCCGATCACCGCATGGGCGCCGGCGTCGATGCAGGCGCGGGCGAAATCGACCAGGAAGGCGGCGGGGACGGATTTGTCGGTGCCGAGCGCCTCGTGCGCGTGCAGGCTGACCAGCACGTAGTCGCCCTGGCGGCGGGCTTCGGAGATGCTGGCGATGGTGCGGGCGACATCGGCCTTGTTGGCCTGGGTGGCGGTGCCGGGTGGGCCTTCCTTGAAGGTGTGGCCGCCGAACAGGACCGTGCCGGATTCGGGCGGTTTGGCGAAGCCGGCCTTGATGCGCATTTTGAGGCTGTCATTGATGCCGCTGGCTTCGGCGATGGCGGTGAGGGTGTCGAGTTGTTCGCGCGGGAGGGTGTGGGTGGTGGTGAAGCGCAGGGGGTTGATGCCGGGCCGGCCCTGCATGTCGGGGCGTTGTTGCCCGGCCGGGGAGGTTTCGTGGAAGGTGGAGCAGATGCCGATCAGGGCGACGCGGCCTTGCGGGCATTCGAGGTAGCGCGGGGCGGCGGCCTCCGCCAGGTTGCGGCCGACGCCGGCGTGGGTGATGCCGGAGCGGTCCAGCGCGGCGGCGGTATTGGCCAGGCCGTCATAGGCGTAATCGAGCGTGTGGTTGTTGGCCCAGCTCAGCATGTTGAAGCCGAGCGATTGCAGGTCGCCGATCACGCCCTCGGGGGCGCTGGCCCAGGTGCCGCCGCTGACCGCGTTGGGGAAGGCATCACCCGGTGTCAGCACTTCGAAATTGGTGAAGCGGACATCGGCATCGCGCACGATGTCGGCCAGTTGCCACAGCGTCTCCGACGAGGGCAGGCGGCGGGTGATGAAGCTGTCGCCGGTGGCGACGAAACGCATGGGGGGCAACATGGCTGGCTCCGGAATTCCACCCGAGTGTAGCGCGTGCCTAGGTCGCGGCAAGGCGTTGACAGGCTGTTCCCTGCCCCGCATGAAATCAGGAAATGATCCGGGAGGATGCAATGAACACCGCAAACAGCGTTCCTGCGCGACGGATGACCACGGCCCAGGCGGTGGTGGCGACGCTGGCGGCGAACGAGGTCGATACGGTGTTCTGCCTGCCCGGGGTTCAGAACGACCATCTGTTTGATGCGCTGCACCAGGCGCAGAACAGTATCCGCACCATCCATACCCGCCATGAGCAAGCCACCGCTTATATGGCGCTGGGGGCGGCGATGGCGACCGGCAAGCCGCAGGTTTACACCGTGGTGCCTGGACCGGGGTTCCTGAACACGACGGCGGCGCTGTCGACCGCCTATGCCTGCAATGCGCCGGTGATGGCGCTGGTCGGACAAATTCCGGCGGCGGCGATCGGGCGCGGCTATGGGCTGTTGCACGAAATCCCTGACCAGCTGGCGATTATGCGCGGGCTGACCAAGCATGCCGAGCGGGTGCGCGGGCCGGCCGAGGCGCCGGGCGTGGTGGCCGAGGCGTTCCGCCAGATGCGTGCGGGCCGGCCGCGCCCGGTGGCGCTGGAATGCGCCATCGACGTTTGGAACCGTGCCGCCGATGTGGTGATCCCGGCGCACCCGGCCTTGCCGGCACCGACACCGATCGACAGCGACGCCATCGCCCGCGCCGCCGCCATGCTGGCGAAGGCCGAACGCCCGCTGATCGTGGTTGGCGGCGGGGCGCAGGACGCCAGCGCCGAGGTCACCGCGCTGGCCAACCTGCTCCAGGCGCCGGTGATCTCCCACCGGATGGGCCGCGGCATCCTGGACAGCCGTAATCCGCTCAGCCTCAACATCCATGCCGGCCACGGGCCTTGGGGCAGCGCGGATGTGGTGCTCGCCGTCGGCACCCGGTTGCAGGCGCAGATCCAGGGCTGGGGCACCGACGCGAACATGAAGATCATTCGCATCGATGCCGACCCGGAGGAGCTGGACCGCATCGAGGCCCCGGCCATCGGCATCACCGGCGATGCGGCGCCGACTTTGCGCGCCCTGCTCGCCGCGCTGCCGACCGTGCCACGCGCTTCGCGCACCGAGGAGATGCTGGCGTTGCGCGCCAAGAGCGATGCCGCGCTGTCGGTGTTGCAACCGCAGATCGACCTGTTGCGGGCCATCCGCGACGTGGTTCCCGCCGAGGGCATCATCGTCGATGAGCTGACCCAGCTCGGCTATGCCGGGCGCATGGTGATGCCGGCCTGGCGCCCGCGCAGCTTTCTCTCGCCGGGCTATCAGGGCACGCTCGGCTGGGGCCTGTCGACCGCGATGGGCGCCAAGGTTGCCTGCCCCACCGCCCCTGTCGTCTCGCTGACCGGGGATGGCGGCTTCATGTTCCAGGTCCAGGAACTCGCCACCGCGGTGCAGCATCGCATTCCCGTCGTGGTCGTGCTGGTCAATGACGGCGCCTATGGCAATGTGCGGCGCACCCAGATCAACGCCTATGGCGGGCGGATCATCGCCAGCGAACTGGGCAACCCGGATTTTCTTCGCCTGGCCGAGAGTTTCGGCGCCCTTGGCCTGCGCGCCGACACGCCCGATGCCTTGCGCGGTGCGCTGGAAAAGGGCCTGGCCGCCGACCGGCCGACGGTGATCGAGGTGCCGGCCAGCCAGATGCCGGATCCCTGGGGCTTCCTGCGCCTGCCACGCAACCGGGGCTGAGGAGTGACCGAGATGTGGAACCAGTACGACCGCAGCGCCGCCCGCACGCACGGCGCGCCGGGCCGCACGCTGCGCCCCGCAAGCCCGACCATCGACATCCACGCGCATGCCATATCGCTCGAGGCCGCTGCCTTTGTTCGCCCGCATATGCCGGCGGCACGAAACACCGCCGATCCCGCCAGCCGCGAACTCGGCGCCAAGCAATCCAGCGACCGCGCCTCCCGGCTTGCCAATCCAGCCGAACGCCTGGCCGAACTCGACGCCATGGGCATCGATATCCAAGTGGTGATGCCCTCGCCCGTCCAGTGCTACCACGCGCTGCCGCCCGACCTCGGCGTCACCGCCGCCCGGCTGGTCAATGACGGCATGGCCGCGTTCTGCGCCCACCGCCCGGACCGCCTGATCCCCTTCGGCACCGTGGCGATCCAAGCCGCGGACGCCGGCACCGCCGAACTCGCCCATTGCGCCGCGCGAGGTTTCAAGGGCGTCCAGGTGCTGACCAGTGTTGCCGGCGCCGAGCTTTCCGAACCGCGTTTCGGCGCGTTCTGGGGCGAAGCCGAGCGCCTCGGCCTGCTCGTTGTCATTCACCCCTCGGGTTACACTCAGCCCGACCGATTCCGCCGCTTCTACTTCGACAACACGATCGGCAACCCGCTCGACACCACGGTGGCGCTGCATCACCTCATCATGGACGGCGTGCTCGCCCGCCACCCCGATCTCAAGCTGATGGCGGCGCATGGCGGCGGCTTCCTGCCGGCCTATAGCGGGCGGATCGACCATGCCTGGGGTGCGCGCTCGGATGCCCATGGCGACCTGCCGGAGGCGCCGAGTACTTATCTCAAGCGCGTCTTCCTCGACAGCGTGGTGTTCACGCCGCACCAATTGGCCTACCTCGTGCAGGTGTTCGGCGCCGACAAAATCCTGATGGGCACCGACTACCCGTTCGACATGGGCGAATACGATCCGATCGGCCATGTTGCCGGTGCCGGCCTTACCCCGGCCGAGATTGCGGCGATTTGTGGTGGCAATGCCATGGCGTTGCTCGGCCTGTAGCTACCGCTTCGCCGGCGCCCGAGCGGAGCTGCGCGTGGCCCGTTTGGCCACCACTGGTTTCGGCGCCACTGGTTTCGGCACCCCTGGTTTCGGCGCGGGCCCGCCGCGCAGTTGGGTGATGGTGGCGCGCGAGGTGATCTGCTCGGGGTTCATCCGCAGCTCGATCAGCGACGGCCGCCCGCACGCCGCCGCCCGCTTGAACGCATCGGCAAAATCCTCCGCCGCCTCCACCACCTCGCCATGTCCGCCGAAGCTCTCGATGAACTTGGCGAAATCCGGATTGGTCAGCGCGGTGCCCGAAACGCGGCCGGGATAGGTCCGCTCCTGATACATACGGATGGTGCCGAACATCGAGTTGTTGAACACCAGGATGATCGGCGCCACGCCATGATGGAACGCGGTCGCCAGCTCCTGCCCGGTCATCAGGAACCCGCCATCGCCGACGAAGCACACCACCTGGCGGTTGCGGAACGAAATCGCAGCACCAATCGCCGCCGGTACGCCATAGCCCATCGCGCCGTTGGTCGGGCCGATGAAGCGCTGGTTGTCCTTGAAGTTGATGAAGCGCGGCGGCCAGGTGGCGAAATTGCCGGCATCGCAGGTCAGGATGGCGTCATCCTCCAGCAACTCCGCCAGCGTGTGCATCACCTGGGACAGGTTCAGCCCCTCGTATTCCTGCACCGCCAGGCCCTTCATGCGGATAGCGCGTAGCTCCGCCGTCCAGGCCTTCCAACCCGGCTTGTCCACGCGCTCGCCCTTCACCGCGGCGGCAAAGGCGTTCACGTCCGCTACGATCCCCAAGGCCGGGCGCGTCACCCGGCCGATCTCACTGCCGTCGGGATGGATGTGCACGATCGGCGCCTCGTGACCGGCGCCGAACAGCGTGTAGCCCTGGCTCACCGGCTCGCCGAGCCTTGTGCCGATCGCCAGGATCAAATCCGCCTCGCGCGCCTTGGCCACCAGGGCGGCATCCGAGCCCACGCCGAGGTCGCCGGCATAATTGTCCAGCGTGCCGTCGTACAGCGCCTGACGCCGGAAACTGACGGTGGTGGCAATGTTGTTGGCGACAAGGAATTCCCGAATATCCGCCCGCGCCTGCTCGCTCCAGCGCGAGCCCCCCAGGATCGCCAGCGGTCGTTTCGCACGCGCCAGCAGCGCCATCATCCGGCCAACGGCGACGGGGTCCGGATGCGCCGCCGCGACCTCGGCCGGCCCGATATCGGCCACCTCGGCCATGCGCTTTTGCATCTCCTCGGAGATCGCGATCACCACCGGCCCCGGCCGGCCGGACACCGCCACATCCACCGCATGGGCGATCAGTTCGGGAATGCGGCGCTCGTCATCGATCTGAGTCACCC